>CAMYJM010000171.1 GCA_947258635.1 uncultured Acidimicrobiaceae bacterium | reverse complement strand
TCTCAGCTTCCACCTATCACGTAGCACGTACTCAGTGCTGATACTCGGAGGAGCACCCGCGCCGCCCAGCCGACCGGATCGCTGAGCTCGCGGAGCGTGGGCAGGTTCGCGGCCCGGCGCCACATCGTGTCCAGCGCTTCGTCGCCCCAGCGCTGCGCAACCTCTTTCGAGAACTCGGCGGCATCACGGGCGCGGTGTCGCTGCAGATCGAGGCCGGCCAGCTGTTGGAGCAGCTCGGCTCCTTCGTGCGGCTCGGCACGCCGCCGGGCGGCGACCTCCGCGAGCCGGTTCAGGTCGGGCAGGGTGCCGGCCGCAGCCCGGGCGGTCACAAAGTCCCCGAATCCCTCGGTCATCGCAATGATTGCCTGGAGCTGTTCGAGTCTGTCCGGATCCGATTGCATGCCGAGGAGGTTGGCGACGGCTTCGGGGCCCTCCAGCAGGCCCTCGAGTTGGCTCGGGTCCTGCAGAGAGCCCAGCACGTCGCTCATTCCCGACGGGTCGAATTCCAGACCGGCGAAGAAGCTCTCGACCGCTTCCAGGAAGGCGCCCCGATACCAATCGCGTTCGACGATGGCGTGGTGAGCGACCTCGCGGATCGCCGCCCACATCCGGACCTGGTGCGAGTCGATGCCGTGCTCGTCGGCGAAGGCCTCGACGTTGGGGACGATGAGGTAGCGGTCGGCGTGATCGAGGGCGGGAAGCCCGGCATCGAACTGGCCGAGCGCTCGTTGCGCCATGAACCCGACCATGGATCCCGCCTGCATCCCCAGCACCGCCGGGCCGAGGACCGCCAGCGGCGATGCGGCCCCCATGGAGCCGGAGAGCTTCATGGCAAGCGGCTCGACCAAATAGCGGTAGCTCTGCGAGTTCTCCTTGGCCCAGGTGGCGCGGTCCACGGGGTGGAGGCGGGCCGCAGATGGGATCGACAGGCCACTGGCGTCGGCGAGCATCAGCTCGGCGGCGAGCGTCAGCTCTCGGTACTCCTCGGCGATTCCCGGTTCGATCGGCTGCGGGGTGCCGGCAACCGATTTGATGACCTCCGCGGCGAGCTTCCAATTCACCGGTCCCGGAGTCTGCAGCAACTCAAAGAGGCGGTCAAAAATACTGTCTTCCACAACCTGAAGTGTACGGGGCAAGGCGGGCTACACGGCTGCGCCGGTCACACGCCCTCGGGCCGCTCGCCGAGCAAGACGTCGAAAGACAAGATCTGTCCCTCACGGTTGACCCGGAGGGTGATGGTGTCACCGACGCCTGCCGACCGGATTCCGTTGATCAGGTCGTTCTGGGCGCCGACTTCGTTGCCGTCCCAGCCGATGATGATGTCGTTGACTTCGAGGCCTGCCTGCTCGGCGGCCGATTCTCCTTCGGTGAAGCCGACGACGACGGCCCCGTTGGGGACGGCGGCGCCGTCCTCTTGGATTTCGAAGCTGGTGCGTAGTTGGACGCCGAGGAAGGCGTGGGCGACGTTGCCGGTTTCGATGATCTGCTGGGCGATGCGATTGACGACCTCGACCGGGGTGGCGAACCCGATGCCCTCGGCACCGGCCTCACTCACGCCGATGGCCGTCGTGATGCCGATCAACTTGCCTTCGGCGTCGACGAGGGCACCGCCACTGGAACCGTTGGTTATCGGGGCGTCCGTCTGCAGCATGTTGAAGAGACGGTTCGTCGAACCCACCGCGACATCGCGGCCGAAGGCAGAGACCACGCCGACCGTGAGCGAGGCACCACCTTCCAGACCGAGCGGGTTGCCGACGGCGATGGCGCGATCGCCGATCTCCAGGTCGACGGTGGAGCCGAACTCGATGGGAACGAGATTCGTCGCTTGGATCTGGAGCACTGCGAGGTCCGTCAGCTGGTCGCTCCCCATGATCGTGGCGGAGTAGATACGACCGTCCTGAAAGATGACCCGACTGGTTGTGGCGCCTGTCGCGGCGCCATCGATGACGTGATGGTTCGTCAGTATGAGCCCGTCTTCCCGGAAGACCACGCCCGAGCCGGACCCGAAGGCCCTGAAGTCACTCGACGTGGCGTCGCCGGTGCCGACCTCGACCGTGACGATGGACGGGACGACCTTGCGACCCACCGCGGATGCCACGGTGGCGAGATCGGCGGGCGGAATGACCTCGCGCACGATGACAGTGCCGGGGGGAGCGGTCGCTGCCGGCGCGGAAGTCGTCGTCGGGGGCGGATCGTCCAGAGCTCCGGCCATGAAGAGACCCCCTCCGACGAGCAGCGCGCCGATCAGCCCGGCGGCAAGGGCGACCAGGGCCAGTGGCCAGCGGGCGGGTCTGCGTGACTCTTGGACGGGCGGCGGGGCGGGGTAGTAGTGGGTTCGTGGCGCAGGCTCGACGGGCGCGACCGGCCGCGGGGCGGAGGCGAATCCGGCCGTTACCGGCTCGACGGGGCGTGGGGCGGAGGCGAATCCGGTCGCCAGCGGCTCGACCGGGCGCACCGCGCGCTCGAACGGAGGAGATTGCCGGTAGCGCTCGACGTACTGGCGGCTCGGGTCCGGCGGATCTTCGTGCGCCTCGGCCGCCTCGATGTCGGCTTCTATCTCGGACGCGGTTTCGTCCTGCAACCGGAACGGGTTGGGCGGTGGCGCCGGTACCGGGAGGTCCGGATCGTCGATAGAGTCAGTCACGAACGTCTTTCCTTGACCGGGAACGTGTTGAATGGTCTACGTAGCAAAGCACCAGAACATATGAGTTGGCTAAGAGGATTGTATGGCACCGCCGGGGCAACGTGAACCACAAGCCGCCGAATGGATCGCCGTCGTCGCGGCTTCGCTGGATGTTGCCGCGGCAGCCGACTTCGTCGCCACTCCCGCCAGCGGGGCATCGGTCGTCTTCCTCGGCACGGTTCGCGACCACGCGCCGGGCAAGGAGGGGGTGACCCATCTCGAATACGAAGTGTACGAAGGCGTGGTCGAGCCCAAGATCGCGGCCATCGTCGCCGAGGCGCGGGAGCGCTGGCCGCTCCACAAGGTGGCGGCTCTGCACCGGGTCGGCAACCTGGCGGTCGGTGAGATCAGCGTTGTGGTCGCGGCGAGTTCGTCGCACCGGGCCGACGCGTTTGCCGGGGCCCGGTACGTGATCGATGAGTTGAAGAAGCGGGCTCCGATCTGGAAGAAGGAGCACTGGCCGGGCGGGGCCGAGTGGGTCCGCGAAGACCTGGAGCACGCCGCCGAGTAGGGCTCCCCGGCGGCAGCTAGCCTCGGCCCATGGAAGATCTGCTCTTCAAACCCGCCTCCGATCAGGTGGCTTTGCTGCGCTCCGGGGAGCTTTCGGCACGGGAGCTTCTAGCGGCACACCTCAATCGCATCGACGAAGTCAACGGCGATATCAACGCGATTGTCACGCTGGTTCCTGAGATGGCTGAGGCGGCCGCCCAGGCCGCCGACGAGCGCCATGCTCGCGGTGAGGTTGCCGGCGTGCTGGACGGTCTCCCCGTCGCGCACAAGGACTCGGTGGACACCGCCGGGATTCGCACGACGAGCGGCTCGCCGATCTATGTCGAAAGAGTGCCCGACGAGAACGCCCTCATAGTCGATCGCCTCCAGCAAGCTGGTGCCGTTTCGATCGGAAAGACCAACATTCCGGAATTCGGCGCCGGCTCGCAGACGTTCAATCCCGTTTTTGGCGCTACCCGCAATCCCTATGACCTCTCGAAAACGGTTGGCGGGTCGAGCGGTGGGGCGGCGGCGGCGCTGGTGAGCGGCATGGTCCCGATCGCCGATGGCAGTGACGTGGGCGGTTCGCTGCGCAACCCGGCATCGTTCTGCAACGTCGTCGGACTGCGGCCGCCTCCCGGGCGGGTCCCGACCCATCCGAGCCTTACGCCCTGGTCCACGTTGTTGGTTTCCGGCCCCATGGCCCGGACCGTGGGTGACATCGCCCTGCTGCTGCAGGCAATCGCCGGGCCCGACCCGCGGAGCCCGATCAGCCTGCAGGACCCACCCACGCTGTTCGCGGCGCCGCTCGAGGTGGATCTCGGCGAGCTGAAGGTGGCGTGGGCACCGACTGTGGGCGGGCTCCCGATCGCCGAGTCGGTGAGTGTGGCTCTCGAGGGCGTCCCGGGAGTCTTCGAGAGCCTCGGGTGGCTGGTCGCGGAGGATGTGCCGGACCTCATGGACGCGCCGGAGGTGTTCCAGGTGCTGCGAGCGTGCGAGGTCGAGGTGGGGCTCGGTGAGCTCTACGACAGCCACCACGACCACCTCAAGGACACCATTCGCTGGAATATTGAGGAGGCGCGTCGCCGGAGCCTGGCCGACTACGCCGGCGCACTCAGGAAGCGCGCCGCCCTGTTCCACCGGGTACGGGAGTTCTACGAGATATATGACGTTCTGGCCTGTCCCACCGTTCAGGTGGCGCCATTCGACGTCACGCTCGACTGGGTCCGCGAGATCAACGGCATCCCGCTGGAGACCTACATCGATTGGATGAGATCCTGCAGCGACGTGACCGTGATGGGGTGTCCGGCGATCTCGGTGCCTGCCGGCTTCACGCCCGACGGTCTTCCGGTAGGCCTTCAGCTCGTCGGCAAACCCGGCGACGACCTCGGGCTCCTGCGCATCGCCAAGGCCTACGAGTCCGCCACGGAGGTCTGGAAACGGCGGCCCGAGCCGGTTGAATAACACGGCGACCGCGGTGGCTCCCCTTGTGGCTCCCCTTGTGGCTCCCCCCGGCGGGGGGAGGGGCACCGCCCGAAGGGTGGGAAGGGGGGCGCCGGCTCGCGATGGTTCCCGCCCCCAGGCACTGACACCCCAGCGGCGCGCCCCCTACCCGCTTGCGGCGGGTCCCAACTCGGGACGTTCGGCTATCGGTAGGACGGCAAGAATCCAGACCGCGGGGCCTCACCCAAACCCCCCTCGCCCCCAACGCTCGCTGACGCTGGCGGGGGAGGAGACAGAATGCTGCGCCTTACCGGCCGATGACCATCTCGGCGGCTTCGCGGACCATGGGGTTGCGGTCGTTGCGGGCGGCACGGATCGCGGCCTCGATGTCCGGGCCGTCGAACACTGAAAGTGCCACGATGCTGCGTCGTCTCACCTGGGGTGGCCCGCTCGCGGTCAATTCCAGGAGGAGCGGCACCGCCCGGTCGTCGCCAACCGCTCCCAGGGCGGCGACGGCCGCCTCGCGCACGAGCTTCTCATCATCGGCGGCGGCCGCATCCAAGAGCCAGGGGAGGGCAGCAGCGTCGGCAAGTTCGCCCAGCCCGGTGGCGACGGCTTCGCGAACCACGCCGGCCGCGTCGTGCGCTGCCTGCAGCAGCTGATCGAGGGCGGATCGACCGATCTCGGCGAGCACCTCGGCGGCTTCCGCTCTGACCTGGGCCGCCGGATCGGTCTCGAGGATATTCCCGAGGACGGCGGCCAATTCCTCAGTCACTTTGCCAGAGCACGCCGACACGGCGAGTCGCCGGACCGCCGGGTCGACATCTGCGAGGTAGTCCGCAGGGTTGGCCACCAGTTCCGGCAGGTTGGGCATCAGCCAATCGTAGGCGCAGCTGGTTGCGATCTCTCGGTCACGATGAGTAACGTGCCGCAACTGGCGAACGAACGATCGTTCGGTCGCTGGTCGCCTCGGGCAGGCGTCGGAAGGCACAGGATGACAACCCGCAGCCGGGAAGACGTGGTGCAAGCCGCCGGTCGCTTGTTCGCGGCTCGGGGGTTCCACGGCACCTCGATGCGCGATCTGGGCGATGAACTGGGCCTTCTCGGCTCGTCGCTCTACAGCCACGTCGAAAGCAAGGAACAGCTGCTCATTGAGGTGGTGCAGCGCGGGGCGGCCTTGTTCCAGGCCCTCGCAGACTCCGTGGCCGCCAGCGACAGCCCGCCGGAGGAGAAGGTGGCAGCCCTGGTGCGGGGACACGTGAACGTCATTACCTCGAATCAGGAGCAGAGCGCCACGTTTCTCAACGAAGCTCGGTTCCTCCCCGCCGATGGGCGTACCTCGATCGTCGTTCTCCGTGACCGATACGAAGCGACTTTTCGCGAGGTGATCGCCGCAGGGATCGCCAGCGGCGCCTTTCGCGAGCAGAACCCTGCCCTGGCATCGATCATGGTCCTCTCTGTTCTCAATGCTTTGACCCGCTGGTATCGCCCGACCGGTGCGCAGAATGCCACGGAGATCGCCGACGCCATGGTCGCA
>CAMYJM010000170.1 GCA_947258635.1 uncultured Acidimicrobiaceae bacterium | reverse complement strand
TGGTCGATGCTTCATGGGTGAAAGAGACCGTACGGCCCGTTGCGCTCATCGGGTGGAAGCTCCCGGCGATGGGACTGGCGCTCTTGCTGCTCGCGGCCGCATGTGACGGTGCGGGCGTCACCGCCGCTTCGACCAGCTCGACAACTTCAGCTCCGATCACGACAACCTTGGCGACCACAACGACACGAGCACCTGCCATCACAACTCCGGGTGACGTCGCAGCTTCGATCGACGCCCTCCTCGCCACCCCCAGGATTGCCTTCACTTTGCTGAACGACTTGAGCTTCGGATCGATCGACGTCGACGTGACGTCCGCCGGGACACTCGACAACGCCGCCGGCGCGATATCGATCACAGTCGACATCGGAAACCGGGCCTCGACACTGGTGCGATCCAGCCTGGCGAAGGCGGGCCTGATCGACATGAGGATGATCTACAGCGGCCAGGAGGGCCTATTCATGAACCTTGCCGGCGACTGGGTCCGGCTGCCCGGAGACGAGCTCGACGCGCTGTATGAGCGGCTACTCGGGTTTCCAGCGCCCAAGGACCTGCTGGCAGTGCCGAACCTCGGGATTCTCTTCGATCTGATCCGCTGGGAACCCGAGCTGGTGAAAGGCATCGAGCCAATCGACAGGATCCAGACGATCGACGGCCGCAACGTTTCCGGATTCAGGTTCGAAGTCCCGGGAACGGCCGCGGCCGCGACCCTGGTGGCGGCGGACCTGGCCACCGTTGCGATGTTGGCGCCCGTCGAGCAGGTGAGCGTCGAGGTCACCTGGTGGCTCGACTCGAACGGGCGGGTTCGGATCGTCGAGATCGTTGGCGACGAGATCGTCGGCGCCGTGTACGCCAAGCTGGCCGAGGCGTATCCCGGAAGCGGCATCGGTCTTCTCGCGCCCACCGTCGACGGAACGAAGATCAGCTTGGAGGTCACTTCAGCCGACGATGTGGCCCCGATCGAGTACCCGGATCCGGCGGTAGTCGAGCTGGCGGACCTATCGGAACTGGCCGGCGTCGAGCTGGGCCCCGGCAGCTGTGTCGCCAGCTATGAGGCGGCCCTCCTGCCCTTCGACAACACAGTCCTCGATTGCTCGAGCCCGCACGGCGGCGAGGTCTACGCCGTCTTCGATGTGCCGGAGGGCGACGAGTATCCGGGCGAAGACACCGTTTTCGATTACGGGGTCACCCTGTGCCTGGATCAGGCGCCGGCATACGCCGAAGGAGAGCATGAGGTCTTCGTGCTCTACCCCACCGAGGAATCGTGGGCGTTGGGCGATCGGCGGATCCTGTGCGTGTTCGGTTTTGATGAGCTGGTGGAGGCATCCGTCGCCCGAGTCCCGACGGATCGGGTCGGAAGCTATGCCCTCGCCAAGGGCCACTGCGTACCCTTCGGCAATGACCTGACGGCGGCGCAACTGCCGCTGGTCGACTGCTCTGAGCCCCACGGATTCGAGGTCATCGAGGTCGCGTTCCTGGGGCGGTGGGAGCGAGCCTACCCCGGTGACGGCCCGATCCGCAGCGAGGCGATTGAGCTGTGCGAGATCACCCTGTCCGCGCTCGATCCCGACGGCGAGTTCTCCAGCACCTTCTTCCGGCCCAACCAGGAGAGCTGGGCATGGGGCGATCGGACGGTCAGTTGTCTCGCCGAATCGGCGGTAGCGACAACGGGGAGCCTCCTGTCCGGATAGGCCCGTCCCTGGTTGTCCGTCGGGCAATTAGCGGGCCGTGAGTGATTGTCCGACGGTCCACTAGATGGGCCGCTGCCGGTAGTGATACGAATAGGCCGTCGTGAACCCGGCGCCGCGGTACAGAGCAAGGGCGGCGTCATTGTCGTCCATTACCTGGAGAACCGCCCGGGATCCGCCTGCTGTTCGGCCGTTCGCCATGAGCGTCACGAGAATGGCGCGGGCGTAGCCGCGCTGCCGAGCGTCATCCGCCGTGTTCATGTTGTAGATCGTCGTGTAGCCGTCGAGATCGATCCCGACGCCGATGGCGGCGATGCGGCCGGCATTCTCGATCGAAGCGAAGCTCGAGGTGCCGCCGCTCGACAACAACTGATCCCGAACCTTGTGAATTGCCGCGTCGTCGGCGGTGCTGAGGTAATCGATCGTACGCAACCATTCGTCTGAGGGGCTGGCGTTGGTGGTCA
The DNA here is from genome assembly GCA_947258635.1 of uncultured Acidimicrobiaceae bacterium. Classification (GTDB taxonomy): domain Bacteria; phylum Actinomycetota; class Acidimicrobiia; order Spongiisociales; family UBA5794; genus JAHEJX01. The sequence goes on along the minus strand of CAMYJM010000170.1, from coordinate 4,047 downwards.
CCGCCGGATGGGCGGTCTCGTCGGCCAGATCGGCAGTCATCACGAGGGTCGCTCCCGAATAGGCACAGCCGCGACTTGCCAGCTCGGCGTCGAGCGCCGGGTCGGCCAGTTTCGTGAGCCGGAAGGTTGCTGAGGCGCCACGGCGGGCAAACCATTGCTCGCAATGGGCAATCTTTTCGGGGAGGGGATAGGTCGAGGGGCGCAGCATGTTCACCGAATTCGCCCGCCGGGAGCCCCCGTTGGACCAGCGCAACACCCAGCCGTCGTAGCGCTCCTCATCCAGCGCAGGCAGCGTGCGAAAAGACAGCTCTTCGAGCTCTCCGATGGTCACCGTCATTGCCAACCAGAATACGCCGCCTGATTTGGCCTTTTGGCCGGTTTCCGCGTACAATTCCCACCGGCTCCGAAGGGGCCGCTGCTTTCCTGCGCGCTCAGGCGCTGTACCCAGGTACATGGCCTCGTGCAGAAAAGTGGGAAGGTCATCAGGTCACCGCAGGGCTTGCGGGGACCCGTCCCACGCTTCTAGTCGTGTCTCGACTCGCTGCGTCGGTACCTACACAGGACGAGAACGTGAAAGTCTCCGCATCAGCGAAGAAGATGTGCGACAAGTGCCGGGTTATCCGGCGCCACGGCCGCGTGTGGGTGATCTGCCCGAATCCGCGTCACAAGCAACGACAGGGGTAACTGGACAAATGGCACGAATCGCCGGAACAGACCTCCCTCGCGACAAACGCGTGGAGATCGGCCTCACCTACATCTTTGGGGTCGGCAGGTCAACGTCACAGGAGCTGCTCACGCAGCTCGAAATCGACGCGGACACCAAGGTGCGAGATCTGACCGACTCCGAGGTCGTCAAGATTCGCCAGTTCATCGACGGCAACCTCACCGTCGAGGGCGACCTACGGCGGGACATCGCCCAGAACATCAAGCGCAAGATGGAAATCGGCTCATATCAGGGGCTGCGCCATCGCCGCGGGCTGCCGGTGAGAGGCCAGCGCACCCACACGAATGCACGCACACGCAAAGGCCGCCGGATGCCGGTCGCCGGTAAGAAGAAGGTCACGAAGTAGTGGTAGACGAACAGCAGCCGTCAGCACCGGCCGCAGAATCCGCCGCAGGCGCGGAGGCAGTCACCCCGGCTGCCGTTGCAGACGAGGCGCCGGAGGTAGCTCCTGCCGCACCGGCACCCCCAGCGGAGCCTCCTGCGGATGCCGCCGCGCCGGAAGGCACGGCCGCCGCAGCCGCTCCAGCACCGGCGGCGGCTCCTGCCACCGAATTGACCGCTGAGGCCGCCGCTGCGGCCGCTACAGGCAGGCGCCGGCGCGGCAAGCGAAACGTGCCCCACGGGCAGGCCCACATCAAGGCCAGCTTCAACAACACCATCATCACGATCACCGACCAGAACGGTGCCGTCGTGACCTGGAGCTCGGGTGGCAGCGTCGGGTTCAAGGGCTCGCGCAAGTCGACGCCTTACGCCGCTCAGGTTGCCGCCGAGCTGGCCGCTCGCAAGGCCGGTGAACTGGGCGTTCGCAAGCTCGACGTGATCATCAGCGGATCCGGCTCCGGCCGCGATACCGCGATCCGAACTTTGCAGAACATGGGCATAGAGGTGACCGGAGTGCGCGACGTCACGCCGATTCCGCACAATGGTTGCCGCCCCAAGAAGCGGAAACGCGGCTAGGGGAGAGAGAAATGGCTCGATACACAGGACCGCGTACCCGCCGCAGCCGTCGCGTAAGGCAGCTTCTCGACGAGAACAAGTCGAAGTACTACGACCGCCGGCCGTACCCGCCCGGCGAACACGGCCGCGGCCGCATTCGCGAGTCGCAGTACCAGGTGCAGCTGCTGGAGAAGCAGAAGTTGCGCTTCATCTACGGTGTGCTCGAGAAGCAGTTCCGGCGTTACTACCGACAAGCGGCGCAGCAGAAGGGCATCACCGGTGAGAACCTGATGCGGATGCTCGAGACCCGGCTCGACAATGTCGTGTACCGAGCCGGCCTGGCCGCCACCCGGCCCCAGGCCCGCCAGCTGGTGAACCACGGCCACTTCCGTGTGAACGGTGCCAAGGTCGATATCCCCTCGTATCAGGTCAGCCAGGGCGATGTGGTCACGCTCAAAGAGCGCAGCAAAGATGTCTTCCCGGTGCTCCACGCGACCGACACTCTCGACCGCGTGACGCCGGAGTGGCTTGAGGTCAATATCGACGAGCGCAAGGTTGATGTGATCACTTTGCCTTCACGGCAGCAGATCGACACCGACGTCCAGGAACAGCTCATCGTCGAGCTGTACTCCAAGTAGATCAACCAAATAATCAATCTCGTCCAGTAGAGGAGCGCCAGTGCTCATCGTTCAGCGCCCACAGATCCATGAAGAGCCGGTTGGTGAAAACCGTTCCCGATTCATCGTTGATCCGCTCGAGCCGGGTTTCGGCTACACGCTGGGTAACACCTTGCGGCGGACCCTGTTGTCCCGCATCCCCGGTGCAGCCATCACTTCGGTGCGGATTGACGGCGTCCAGCATGAGTTCGCCACGATGGAAGGCACCGTCGAGGACGTCGTCGATCTGATTCTCAACCTCAAGCAGGTTGTGCTCCGTGTCGAGTCGGAAGAGCCGCAGACCCTCTACCTGTCCGCCCGGGGCAAGCAGGATCTCAGCGCCGGTGACCTCAAGGTTCCCGCCGGCGTCGAGGTTGTCGACCCGGACGTCCACTTGGCGACGCTGTCGACATCGGGACGGATCGAGGCCGAGATCACGGTTGAGCGCGGGGTCGGTTACCGCAGCGCCGACCGCAACAAGAAGAGCGACACGATCGGCGTGATTCCAATCGACGCCATCTTCTCGCCACTCCGGAACGTCGCCTACAAGGTCGAGAGCACCCAGGTTGGTCAAATGACGAACTTCGACAAGCTGATCCTCGACGTCGAGACCGACGGGTCGGTGAGCCCGAGCGAGGCGATGTCCTCCGCCGGCAAGACGCTGCGCGAGTTGCTCGGACTGTTCGCCGACATGGCGGAAGGTATCGGCCTCGAGCTGGGCGATGTGGTCGCTGCCGAGTCCAGCTCGCCCGATCTCGATCTGCCGATCGAGGCTCTGGACCTCTCGGAGCGGCCCCGCAACTGCCTGCGCCGCGCCCAGGTGCACACGGTCGGCGAGCTCGTCGAGAAGACGGAGGAAGAGCTGCTCAACATCACCAACTTCGGCCAGAAGAGCCTCGAAGAGGTTGCCGCCAAGCTGGACGAGCTCGGCCTGTCGCTGCGGTCATCGGTAGACGCCGAGGGCGGAGCTGCCTGATGCCGACTCCGAAGAAGGGCGCCCGCCTCGGCGGGAGCCCATCTCATCAGCGCAAGATTCTCTCCAACCTGGCGTCGTCCTTGATTGTCGAAGAGCGGGTCACAACAACGGCAGCCCGCGCCAAGCTGCTGCGTCCCTACGTGGAGAAGATCATCACGAAGGCCCGCCGCGGGGATTTGCACTCTCGCCGCCTAGTCCTGCGCAAGATCACCAACAACGATGCGGTCACCAAGCTGTTCGACGAGGTGGGCCCTCGCTACGAGGACCGTCCCGGCGGCTATACCCGCATTGTCAAGCTCGGTCCGCGCCGTGGCGATGGCGCCGAGATGGCGCTCATCGAGCTGGTCTAGGCGGTCCGCCTGTCCCATTGCGCCCGCCGCCGACTTCGGCTGCTCGATCAGCTCGCCTCCTACCAACCGTCTTTGTCCGAGGCGGCGGCCCACGCCTCGATGCTCGACCTGGCGGAGGCAGGCGCGGAGCCGTTGTCGCGTTCTCAATTCGTGCCGGGACATTTCACGGTGGGGGCGTACGTCCTTGCGAGGGGCCTCATCCTGATGGTCCACCACCGCCGCCTCGACCGGTGGTTGGCACCCGGTGGTCATATCGACTTCGCGGACGAGACGCTCGAGGCCGCGGCCGCTCGCGAGCTGCACGAGGAAACCGGCGTTGCGGGTGATCTGACCGACATCGGCATCTTTGATATCGATGCCCACCCGATCCCGGCGTCGCAGGGCGAGCCGGCGCACACTCATTTC
>CAMYJM010000169.1 GCA_947258635.1 uncultured Acidimicrobiaceae bacterium | reverse complement strand
CTGGAGGCCTCGAGGCCGGTGTGGCGCGCCATATAGCCACCGACCCGGCTGCGCCGCAGCACCATCTCGGCCAGCGGCGGCACCAGCAGCAATGCTGCCGCCGCGTTGCGCCAGTCGATGGCGAGGAAGGCGCCGAAGGCAATCGCGATGATGAGGCCGCCGGTCACGGCCGCGATCAGAAGGCGGATCGGCCCCGGTCGCGGACGATCCTCGACGGGGGCGGTTGCTACTGCCATGGTCAGCGGCGGACGTCGATCACTTGGCCGGTGGCGGTGCTGACGAGAGTCTCGAGAGCCTTGCGAGCCACCTTGTCGGCACCGAGCAGCGACGCCGGGTCCTCGCTGCCAAAGGCTTGCACCCGCATCGGGGTGAGGGTGCGTTCCGGGTTGAGGCAGTTGACCCGTACGCCGGCGTCCGACCACTCCTCGGCCAGGGCCTGCGTGAGGTTGACGACCGCGGCCTTCGATGAGGTGTAGAGCGCGTAGTGGCTGCGCCCCCGGGTGAAGGAGCTCGACGTGAAGAACAGCAGTTGTCCGTGGGATGCTTCGAGGTGGGGGAAGGCGGCGCGGGCGACGTTGATCGGCCCGAGGTAGTTGATTTCCATGAGCTCGCGGATCTCGGCGTCGCTTTGGAGCACGAGCGGCTTGATGCGCAGGATGCCGGCGCTGTTGACGACATGGTGGATGGCACCAGTGGTGGCGGCGATGCCGTCGATCGCGGCCCGCACGCTCGCCGCATTCTCGACGTACGTCTCGGTGGTAGTGCGGCTGAGGCGGTGCACGTGGGCGCCCAGATCCTCGGCCAGCGCGCCGATTTCGGCGCCGATTCCAGAGCTGCCGCCGATCACGACGATGTGGCGCCCATTGAGGTGGCGCTTCAATTCGGTAGTCTCCACTGGCTCGGTCTCGAGCGTCTGGACCTGGAACAGCTTGTCGGCGACGTAGATGTCGATCGGGTGAGTCAACTTCAAGTTGGTCGGCGATCCGGCGACGACCCTGATCTCGATGTCCGGCCGATAGCGGTGGACCACGCCACAGTCGTCGGTAGCCGAAAATCCGGGGTCGAGCGCCGCCTGCCCATATGCATCGCGCAGGATCGACAGCTTGAAAGCCTGCGGGGTCTGGCCGCGGCGGAGCCGGCTGCGTTGCGGGATTGCAGTGATGTGGTCGTTGTCGACCTCGATGATCGTGTCGGCCGGGACGATAGCCACGTCGACGGCATCGACCTCGTCCAGGCACCGGATGGTGTCCTCGATGATCGAGCGTTCGATGAACGGTCGCACCGCATCGTGGATCAGCACTTTGGCCTCGTCGAGGGCGGTGAGGGCATTGAGAGCAGTTCGCGTCGAGTCGTTGCGTGACTCGCCGCCGATGAGGACCCGGCTCACCTTGGCGGCCCCCTCGCGGGCAATGATGTCGCGGCTCGTTTCGACCAGATCATCGCGAGTGACCACGATGATCTCATCGACGCCCGGCGTGTCCTCAAAAGCGCGGACAGTGTGCGCCAGCACCGGCTTACCGGCCAGCTTCATTAGCTGCTTCGGGGTGGCGCTGCGCAGCCGCACCCCGCTGCCGGCAGCCAGTATCACCGCTATGACGGGAAGCCGGGCCGAATCTTCTCTGCTTGGAGGCACTGGATCTTGATCCATGGATATGGCGCCGATCCGGGTTGCGAGGCGGCGGCGCAGGCCAGAGGTTAGCTCCCGACCTCTGCCCGCCAGGTGACTTCGGCTAGCGGAGCAGGCCTTCGAGGCTGCAGTTCATGCTCGGGTGCCGCAGCTTTCCCAACGCTTTGGCCTCAACCTGGCGCACCCGTTCCCGGGTGAGGCCGAGGTGGCGACCAATGGCGGCCAGGGTCATGGCGTCCCCCCCATGGAGCCCGAAACGAAGGATCATCACCTCTCGCTCCGTCGGCTCGAGGTGGCTCAAGGCGATCAACAGCTCATCGTCGCGCGAGTGCAGCAGGGCAACGGCCTCCGGACTGTCGGCGTCGCGGTCCTCGACGAGGTCGCCCAGCGCAGTTTCCTGGCTGTCGCCGACGGCCTGATCGAGCGAGACACAATCGTCCGGGGCCCCCATGGCCGCGATCACTTTTTCCTCCTCGAGTCCGCTCGCCAGCGCGATCTCGGCGACCGTCGGGGTCCGCCGGTAGAGCTCCTGGAGCGAAGCCTGAGACTCCTGAACGGTGCGGACGATGTCGATCATGTGCACCGGCAAGCGGATGGTGCGGGCATTGTTGCCCAACCCGCGGGTAATCGATTGGCGGATCCACCACGTGGCATAGGTGGAAAACTTGAACCCCTTGCGCCAGTCGAATTTCTCGACGGCGCGGATCAGGCCGACGTTGCCCTCCTGAATGAGGTCGATCAGGTCCATCCCGCGGCCCGTGTAACGTTTGGCAATCGAGATGACGAGCCGGAGGTTGGCTCGGATGAACGCCGCCCGGGCCTCGGTGCCGGCTTCGACTTCGGCCTCCATCCGACAGCGCTCGGCCGCGGTGAGGTTGCGGTTGCTGCTGAGGGCGGCGCGAGCGTGCGTGCCCGTCTCGATCGTTCGCGCCAGGCGCACCTCATCTTCGCCGGTGAGCAGAACGTGATCCGACACTTCGTTCAGGTAGATACCAACGGCGTCTGTCGACTTCGGTCGCGATACCGTTCGCACCAGGTCACGTGACATGGGCTCCCCTTTGGTCGTTGCCGACCCCCCATATCTGGAGGAGCAATTCGAAGGTAACACGGCGCTCCGGCTCAGGCAAGAGAAATCGCCGCGGGGCCCGAAATCGCCGCAGTATCCGTCAGTTGCCGTGACCAACTACCCTTCGGTCGGAGCAACAGGGGCTTTCCGCTCGGACTTTCTGACGTGATAGACGATCGCCGTTCATTGCACGGAGAAACGCGCCGCCATCGGGTCGGCCTGGTCAGGCGCGTCTTGCTCGGTGCCCTCGGCGCCACCGCCGCCGGCATGGTCCTCGCGGCGTGTGCCGGTCCGATCGGCATCATGGCCGGCGAGTCGGTGCGCCCTCTCGACCCGGCCGTGCCAACACTCACCGTCGCCGTCGTGGCGGCCGACGACTCGACGGCGCTGGCGTCGTCGTTGGAGCTGTTCGGCGTGGTCCAGGAGACCGACGAGACCGGGCAGTTGACTGTGGAATGGCGCCCCTCCGAAGAGCTCGTGCGAATCGCGGCATCCGCTCCCGGTTTTGAGCCCGGCTCGGTCGATCTTGCCGAGCTGCCCGAAGGCGGGATGATCACCCTTACCCTCGACCCCGTCATCTTGGAGGGCACGGTGACGGCTGCGGACGGCCGCCCGCTGCCAGGCGCCGAGGTCGAGCTGGGCCGGATAGCGGCTCGCACCGACGAACTCGGCGGCTTCCAGATAAGCCGGGCGGTCGCCGGCGATTTGCGGCTGTCCCGGCCTGCCTGGGAGCCGAGCGTCGTGAGTTGGGATGGAAACGACCTGTCCGTCTCCCTGACGATGGAGCCCCGCATGATCCGAGCCCTCCGGGTTGCCGGCGACAAGGCGGGGTCCCGCGCGACCTGGGCTGCGTTGCTCGAGCTCGCCGACACGACCGGCGTGAACGCGTTTGTGGTGGATACCAAGTCGGAGGATGGGACTATCTACCACGACACCGAGGTGGCGCTGGCGCACGAGATCGGTGCCGTCCAGAGCCACTACGACCTCGCCAAGATCATTCAAGACATGGACGATCACGGGTTGTACAAGATCACCCGGATCGTCACGTTCCAGGACGACTTCCTCGGAAAGGCGCGCCCTGCGATCGCAGCCCGCGATGTCACCACGGGCGAGCCGTGGAGGAACAACAAGGGGATCCGGTGGTTGGATCCAACTGATCGCGGATCGTGGGACTACCCCCTGGCGCTCGCCGAGGAAGCGTGCCGCGGTGGCTTCGACGAAATCCAGTTCGACTACGTGCGGTTCCCGTCCGACGGCGATATCTCGACCCTCGATTTCGATGAGTTGACGACGAACAACTACTACTCCGAGGAGTCTCAGAAGATCCGGATCGATACGATCACAGCCTTCCTCACCGAGGCGCACTCCCGACTGCATCCCATGGGATGCGCGGTCGCGGCCGACATCTTCGCCATCACTCTCGAGAGCCGCTCCGATGAGGGTATCGGGCAGTCTCCCCGCGCGCTGTCGAACGCAATCGATGTCCTGAGCCCGATGGTCTACAGCTACACCTATGGACCCGGCTGGGGAGGTTGGGAGAACCCCAACGAGCATGCCACGGAGCTGGTGACCCGGGCCCTCGACGCCGGGATGCCGAAGCTGGAGGGGTTCGGCATCTATCGACCGTGGATTCAGCGAGCGTTCATCGAAGCAGAGGAGATCTTGGCGATTCAGCAGGTTGCCGAAGACCGGGATATGGGCTGGATGCTGTGGAGCGCCAACACGAGCTTCCGGGAGACTCACCTGCCGCCACCAGAACGTGAGTGAGGCGCAGCTCTCCGCCCTCGGCGACGACCTGGTCGAATGCCGGCGGTGTCCCCGCTTGGTGGCGTGGCGCGAGGAAGTCGCCGCCACCAAGCGAGCCGCCTTCAGCGATCAAGAGTATTGGGGTCGGCCGGTTCCCGGCTTCGGGGATCCAGAGGCGCAGGTCGTCTTCGTCGGCCTGGCACCGGCGGCCCATGGCGCCAACCGCACCGGCCGGATGTTCACGGGGGACCGCAGCGGTGACTGGCTCTATCGGGCCCTCCACCGTGCCGGAATGGCAACGCAGCCAACCAGCACCGCCATCGACGACGGCCTCGAGTTGACCAACGCCTGGGTGACCTCCGTGGTCCGGTGCGCCCCACCCGGCAACAAGCCACTCCCGGCCGAGCGGGACAATTGCGGGCAATGGCTGCATGGCGAGTTGCAGGCGCTCGAGCGCGCCGCGGTGTTTGTGTGCCTCGGTGGATTCGGCTATCAGACGCTGTGGCGCCATCTGGCCGGCACCGGCGTCGCGCTGCCCCGGCCGCGCCCGCGATTCGGTCACGGCCTCGAGGTAGCTCTCGACGGGCTGACGCTGCTGTGCAGCTATCACCCCAGTCAGCAGAACACGTTCACCGGCCGGCTGACCGAAGACATGCTGGACCATGTCATGAACCGGGCAGTTGCGATTGCGGCCGGCGCCGCCTCGGGCCGAGCGACTAGCTGATGTCGAGTCGGGCGAAGAGGTCGTAGACCCGCTTCTGGCGAGCCAACGTCGCTCGCAAGTACTTGTAGGGGTTCTGGGCCACGCCCCGGCGGCGCAATTCGAAGTGGGTATGCGACGGCGTCTTCTCGGCGTTGCCGGAGTCTCCGACGTAGCCGATCACCGTGCCGGCTTCGACAAACACGCCCTTCTCGATTCCGGGGGCGTAGGCGTATTCGGCGCCACCGCGATTGTCGTCCGTCTCGGGAGTGTCGTTGTTGAGGTGGAAGTAGAACGTCTCGTATCCGTTGGCATGGCGAATCCGGACCTGGTTGCCGGGCCGCTTGGTGGTGCCGACGAAGGTGACGAACCCGTCGGCCACCGCGACCACGGGCGTCAGCTTGGGGGCGAAGATGTCGTTGCCCTTGTGGGTCCGTTCGCCGTCATCGCCACGGGGCCGGCCCCAATCGTTGCTGAACTCGCTATCGATACCCTGGTGGGGGAAGTAGATGAACTCGAAGCCCTCGTCGGCCGATGCGGGCGCGGCCGTCGAAACGGTGATCGAAAGAGTGACCACTGCGGCCAGCGCGACCGCCATCCACTTGTGTACCGGCAAAATCATCTCCACCCTGGCACCGATTTCCTACCCACCAGTGCTTCCGACAGGATCGGCAATGGTGTACAGGACCAGCTGTTCTGTCAAATACAACTTTGGCAACCCGCCGCTTGTCGGTAGGCTGCGTCCGCTCAAAGGAGAATCGGCCTTGTCACTGTTGGACCTAAGCGCTTTGTTGCGCGCCCCAGGTGAATCAGACGATGCGTTGGCCGGGCGCGAGGCGGCGCGGAAGCGCCTCGCCTCCCATACGATGCCCACCGGGCGCGAAGAGCTGTGGCGCTACGTCGATCTCGGCTTCACGCTCGGGGATTTCGATCTGGCGCCGCCACCGGGCGACGGGCCCGGTCCGGCCGGCGGATCATGCCGTTGCCTTTCAAATCGACCAGGGTCTCGCCCAGCGTGCCGTGGTAGCAGCCGTCGAACACCAGGATCTTGGGGCGGCCGG
>CAMYJM010000168.1 GCA_947258635.1 uncultured Acidimicrobiaceae bacterium | reverse complement strand
GTCCTCCTGAGGTTGATACTGATGGTTGCTTCTGAGGTGTTGCTCTGTCGTGGCGCCGGCGCCGCTCTACAGCAGGAAGCGGGCAAGCTCACCGCACCGAGCGGGTTGGCCAGTTCGCGATCACCGCTGTAGCGCTCGTCACCGAGCCACTCCCGTTCCGGGCCCCAGTAGACGTCATCCTCGGGCGCCCAAATGTCCTCGCGACCCCCGCCGAAGCCGAACGTCTCGAAGCCCATCGTCTCCAGGGCGCGGTTCCCGGCGAAGATCAGCAGGTCGGCCCACGAGATCTTCCGGCCGTACTTCTGCTTGATCGGCCACAGCAGCCGGCGGGCCTTGTCGAGGTTGGCGTTGTCCGGCCAGCTGTTCAGCGGGGCGAAGCGCTGGGCGCCCGAGCCGCCACCCCCCCGGCCGTCGGCGATGCGGTACGTGCCGGCGGCATGCCACGTCATGCGGATGAAGAGCCCTCCGTAGTGGCCGTAGTCGGCCGGCCACCAGTCCTGCGACTGGGTCATCAGCGCATCGACGTCCGCGGCCAGCGCGGCGAAGTCGAGGGTCTTGAACTCCTCGGCGTAGTTGAACGACTCGCCCATGGGATCGGCCTGGGGTCCTCCTGAGGTTGATACTGATGGTTGCTTCTGAGGTGTTGCTCTGTCGTGGCGCCGGCGCCGCTCTACAGCAGGAAGCGGGCAAGCTCACCGCACCGTCCCCACCTCGCCTACATTACCTGCGCGTGTCATCCGGTTCGCCACGACTGCCGGCGCTGCCGGGGCCGCCTTCCTTGCGGTTATCCGGCTACTCGGGTGCCCTGTCCGTTGCAGGCCGCCCCCGGCGCAGCCGGCCCACCCGCCGCGCGCTGTCGACGAGGACTGCTTCGAACTGGGCGTTGACGGATCGGAACTCGTCGGCGGCCCATGTCTCGTACACGTCGTAGAGCTCAGGGGGGATCCGCAACAGGAACTGTTTGCGCTGGCGTGCCATCGGTGCTGCCGGCCCAACCGCTAGCGGCTGAGAGTGCCGACGTTGACTACGGGGGTGGTGGGATGGTCGCTGGCGATGACCGTCATCAGATTCGATGCGAAAGTGGCTTTGCGGTCGCTGTCGAGGGGAATGGGGTCGTGATCGCCGGTTCCCTCCTCGAGCGCCTCGATGGCCTCGCGCACCATGAGAACGGCACCTTCGACGATCTTGGCCCGGGCCGCGACGATCGCGGCGGCCTGCTGCCGGCGCAGCATGGCCTCAGCGATCTCGGGTGCGTAGGCCAGGTCGGTGATGCGAGCCTCGAGGATCTCGACACCGGCATCGGTGACCCGTTCCTGTAGTTCTGCCAACAGATCGTGGTTGACCTCGCTCGTGTCGCCGATCAGGGTGGTGACATCGGCCTCATCGAAGGAGTCGTAGGGGTAGGAGCGGGCCAGCTGGCGGACGGCAGACTCGGATTGGGTGTGCACGTAGCTCGTGAAGTCGTCGACGCCGAAAACGGCACGTGCGGTGTCTGTCACCCGCCACACGACAACAGCAGCGATATCGATCGGGTTGCCGTTGGCGTCGTTGACCTTCGACGTCACCGTGGTGAAGTTGCGCACCCGCAGGGAGACCTTGCGACTCAGATAGAACGGATTGAACAGCGTGAGGACCGCCGCCTGGTTCGGCTGCACCATGAAGAAGCTCACGCTGATCACGACCGCCGCCAGAAACACGACGATCGCGACGATCACCCGGGGCACAATCTCGGCGATCAAACCAACTATGAACACCCCGATCGCGGCCAGGTACAACACGACATCGGCCACCAGCCATGTGATTCCGCCGAGTGTCCGCCCTTCAGATTCGGACAGCGCGTTCATTTCGAACCTCCATGTCTCGGGTACCGATCAGTATATCATAGTGATATCACTTTGATAGCTGTGATCAAGACATCACGTTGCGCCGGCCACAACGGCAGCCGCGACCATGGCAAAGGAGTTGACGGCGCTGTGAGCGATGAATGGTGCGAGCAGGCTGCGGCTGCGAATGCGAAGCAGGCACAACAGATAGCCGGCGATCGCGGTCAGCAGCACGGCGGCGGTGAGGGCCGATAGTCGCGCCGCCGCCGAGCCGGCCAGCCGATTCGCGTCCAGGAGGTCGATCGCCGGGCGGACGTGCCACAGGCCGAAAACCAGGCTGCTGCCGGCTGCGGCCCGCAACGGGCTGGTGATCCTCGCCAGTGCGCCAAAGAGCACCCCGCGGAAGGCGAACTCCTCGAACAGTGCGGTCCCGAATGGAATGCGAACGAGAGCCCGGTACGCCAGGAGCCCCGGTCCGATACCCTCGATACGGGCGTCGTCGAACAGCGGGTGAAGCGCGGGAACCGTCGCGGCGCCGGTGAGCACCACCGCCGCCAAAGCCGCCACCGTGAGGCCCCAGGAAAGGCCGATTCGCATTGTCGCCCGCTGCAGCCCGAGATCGGCCGGCCCCAGGCCAACGTGCGACGCCAGGATTGCGAGTACGAAGGTCGTCGCGAGGCTCAGTGGTACGTAGAGCGCGTTGAACCCGGGGATGAGTTGAACAGCGCTGCTGTAGGTCACCAAAGCCGCGCCGAGCCCGAGCGCGAACCCGACGATCGTGCTTGTCCGGGCCGCCGGCTCGGTCACCGGCAGGCCTTCTGTGTCCTCATCTACGCGCGGTCTCGGTTTCTGCATGATCGCGACGAGATGTGCGGTTCCGGTCGGAATACGTCCGAGGCAGAGGCGCCCACACGTGGCACTGCGTCACAGGTCGAAGCCCACGGCGGCGATCGGCGTTGTGACGGTCATCCGCGGCGGCTCGGCCATCAGCGGCCCGGAGGCAGCCATGGCGGCCCGCATCGCCTCACTTTGGCCGTGGTTTTGCATCGACTCCTCGTCGGCCATGAGGGCGAAGAACCAGAAGGTGTCGTCCTCGGCGCGGTGATACGAGTAGATCTCGACTCCGGGCTCGGCGTGCGCCGCCTCGACCATTGCGGCCAGCACCCCCGCCATCTCGTCGGCCTTGCCGTCTTGACACGTGATCGTGCCCATCATCGAAACCTTGCTCATGGTCGTCCTTCCGTGCGACTGCTTTGGTCGCCGGTGAACCCAACGACTGCACCGTGACTCTTTGCTCGAGCCACAGAATTGCGGGTGGCAAATGCTACGTTGCCGAGCTGGGATTTGTCGCCTGGTCCCGGAGTCGGGCGTCCCGGCCCCCGCTGCGCCCGGGCGGCCCGGCCAGGCTGCCACGCCGCCGGCGCCCCGGCAGCGCGTGCTCGGTTGGCTGCTCAACCGCGGACCAGTGGCGCCACCCTCGTGCCCAGCAGCTCGATGCTGCGGAGGACCTTCTCGTGGGGCAAGGTGCCGACACTCACGTGGAGTTCGAAGCGGGTCACACCGAGCTCTTCCCTCCAGTGCAGGATCTTGGCCGCCACGGTCTCCGCATCACCGAGCACGAGTGAGCCACCCGGCGCCCGCATTGCGTCGTACTGCGGCCGGGTCATCGGGCCCCACCCCCGCTCCCGGCCGATGCGGGTCATCGCAGCCGCATACGCGGGGTAGAACTCGGCGGCTGCCTGGTCCGTGGTGTCCGCGACGTAGCCGTGGCCGTGTACCGACAGCGGCACCTCGGCGGGGTCATACCCGGCGTCGACGAGGGTGCGGCGGTGCAGCTCGGCCAGAGGTCGGAACCGGTCGGGGCTGCCTCCGATGATGGCGAGCGCCACCGGCAGTCCCCTCGAGGCTGCGCGGACGATCGACTGCGGCGTGCCGCCGACTGCCACTCGGATCGGTAGCGGGCGGTCGGGACGGGGGTAGATGCCCTGGCCGTGGATCGGCGGCCGGAAGTTGCCGGTCCAGGTGACACGCTCGTTGTCACGAATCTCGAGAAGCAAATCGAGCTTCTCAGCGAAGAGCTCGTCGTAATCCTCGAGCGCGTACCCGAACAGGGGGAACGATTCGATGAAGGAGCCGCGCCCGACGAGGAGTTCGGCGCGTCCCGAAGACACCAGGTCCAGCGTGGCGTACTGCTGGAACACCCGCACCGGGTCGTCCGTGCTCAGCACCGCAACTGCCGGAAACAGCCTGATCGTGGACGTCCGGCCCGCGGCGGCCGCCAGGACGGTCGCCGGTGAAGACGACGCGAAGTCGGGACGATGATGCTCGCCGAGCCCGTACACATCGAGGCCGACGGCCTCGGCTAGGTCGATCTCCTCGAGTACCTGGCGGAGGCGTTCCCCGGGGCCGATCGGCTCACTCGAGGCGTGTTCGGGGATCGTCTCCGCAAAGCTGGTGACTCCGAGTTCCATGGTGCCGCTCTCCTATCGCTAACGATATCCGGGTCCTCCAGCGGCGCGGGCACGTTTATTCGACGGTCGGATGGCCTGCGGGCCGCCACCTCGAGGGCGTCGATCGCCCGGATCGTTGAGTCGGAGAAATTGCCGACCCACTCCATTCGCCGCTCTTCAAGGAGCTTCTCCCCGCCCTCTGTCGCCTCAATGCCTCTCGCCGTGCGCATCATGGTGGCAAGCAGCCCCTGCCCACAACACAACATTCGTCGGCTTCTCCGTTTCTTGTCGGTTGGTCGCAAAACCCGTTGTGGACGAGTCCCTCGCTAACGCCGATCGAGTCGGTCGGCGGCCGATCCGGCGGCATCGGCCCAGCGCGCGGAGAGCTCGGCGGGGGACAGCGCGTCGCGCTCGGCATTCGAGAACGGTGGGGCCATGTCGTCGAGGACGCCGACGACCCGAGACCCCATCAGATGGCCGAGCCGCAGCCGCGCCTGCCGCGGCCAGCCGAAACAGCTCCCCGCCAGGTATCCGGCGGCAAACGCGTCGCCGGCACCTGTCGCATCGACCACCGCGGCGGGTAGCGCCGGCTCGGAGACCTCGCCATCGTTGGTGATCACCGACGCCCGATCGGCGCCTCGTTTGAGCACGAGCTCCTGATCGTCGCCGAGGAGAAGCAACGCGGCGAGCGCACTGCTCTCCGACGTGCCGAAAAGGGTATTCGCCTCGTCGTCACCGATGAAGACGACGTCGGCCCGGCGGGCCAGTGCGAGGAGGACGCCGGATGCGGTGGCTGCATCCGGCCACAGGGCGGGTCGGTGGTTGACGTCGAAGGCGACGCGACCATCGTGGCCGGAGCGACGCTCCACGACGGCCGTGACGAGCTGCGCCGCGGACGCCGAAAGCGCCGGAGTTATGCCGGTCACATGAATCCACCGCGCCGGGCCCATCCGGCCGAGGTCGTCCACCGAGAGAGCCCGCGCCGCGCTCTCGCTGCGGTAGTACTGCGCCGCCGTCTCGGACCCGGTCACATGCTTCGTCATGACGCCGGTGGGACGGGCTCCGTCTCGAACGGCGGCCACGTCGACTCCGCCGGCGGCGATCGACTCCTCGACGAACCGACCGAGCGGGTCGTCGCCGAGCCGTGACACCCAACGCGTCCGGCAGCCGAGCCGCGCCATACCTACGGCGACGTTGGACTCGGCGCCGGCGGGCACTGCGAGATATCGGGGCGAATCGTCCCGGGAGACGAAGGCGACCATCGTCTCGCCGATGGACACCGCGTCGAACAAGTCCGCTTCAGATCGATCGACCTCCTCAGCGTGCGTCATATGCCAGCTCCATGTGCATAGAGATAGCACGCTTCGCCATGCGGCCGATCCTCCCGACCGAGCCGTGAAGTGAACGGAGCTCTGCATTCACGCCGGTGGCGACCAGTAAGGTCTTCGACATCCGGACGGGCCGGAACTCGGCGCTTATGACTTCGAGCGGCATGGCGCGGTCGCCACCAGAAGCAGGTGATGGTCGATGGACAATGTGGTGGGCAGCGGTCACGGCCCGGGTGATCGGCCGAATGGAACGTACCGGCGGGGGCTGCAGCCGATGCCGGGGGCGGACCGTTGACCGTGCTCGAGCTGATCGGAGACCACGGCCTCGTCCCCGTCGTGACCATCGATAGTGTCGAACATGCCGAACCGTTGGGGGCGGCGTTGCTGGCGGGGGGATTGCCCTGCGCGGAGATCACCTTGCGTACTGATGCCGCGGCCGCGTCAATCGAAATTCTGGCAAACACCTTTCCGGAGATGCTGGTGGGTGCGGGGACGGTGATCACCGTGGAACAGGCGCAGGCTGTCGTGGCCGCCGGCAGCCGGTTCATCGTTTCTCCAGGCTTTGATGACGCCGTCGTCGATTGGTGCTTGGGACGCGATGTGCCGGTCGTGCCCGGGGTGATGACTCCAACAGAGATCAGCATGGCCCGCCGCAAGGGTCTCGACACGTTGAAGTTCTTCCCGGCGGAAGCGGCCGGCGGCGTCGGTACGCTGCATGCCATTGGCGGCGCGTATCCGGGAGTCAAGTTCATCCCCACCGGTGGCATCAACTCCGACAATCTGGCCGACTATCTGCGGTTGCCGATGGTGGTTGCCTGCGGCGGAAGCTGGTTGGCAAGCAGACGGCTGATCGCGAATGGTGAGTTTCGTCAGATCGAGCAGCTGACGGCCGCCGCGGTCGGTATCGTCCGGGAAGCCCGAGTCGGGCCATGAGGTCGGGGAACGGCCCGTCCGGAGAAGCCAGGCTCCGCGTGCGGCCCCGGCGCGAGCACCCCTCGGCTCAGTCGGCAGGTTCGAGGGCCCCGGCATGAGCTCGTATGGCACGGCAAGCTTCTTCGTCGGTAGCTACGGACCGGCCGATGGGCCCGGAATCTACGCGTTCACACTCGACGAATCGAGATCCGAACTACGGCTGCGGGGGGCATTTGCCGGGGTCCGGAATCCTTCCTTTCTGACTTTGCACCCGACCGGGAATCATCTCTTTGTGGTCAGCGAGACAGGCCTGGGCAGTGACGGAACCGGGGGAGCAGTGCACGCCTTCCGGATCGACCGGGGCTATGGAGAGATCGATCTCGTCCCTCTCAACCATCGGCCTACCGCAGGGGACCATCCCTGTCACTTGAGCGTCGATGCGGACGGCCGCTGGCTGGTCGTCTCGAACTATGGAACCGGGAACGTGGCCGTCTTTCCCATCCTGGCAGACGGCAGCCTCGGAGAGATGGCCACGGCTGTACAGCATTCCGGCAGTGGACCCCACGTGGATCGGCAGGAAGCTCCGCACGCCCATTCCTCGATCTTCACCCCTGACAATCAGTTCCTGATAGTGGCGGATCTGGGGATCGATCGACTCGTCACGTACGCCTTTGACGGTGCCACCGGTTCCCTGGCCCGGCACCGCGAGGTCACGGCGAGGCCGGGAGCGGGGCCCCGCCACCTGGCATTCCATCCCAACGGGAGGCACTTGTTCGTCGTCAACGAGTTGGAAAACAGCATCACTCTGTTTCAACGCGATGCAGAGGCAGGCAGCCTTCGCCAGCTCCAAACCGTGTCGACCCTGCCGCCACGTGCCCCGGAGAACCTGGCTGCGGATATCCATGTCTCTGCATCCGGGAAGCACGTCTATGCGTCGAACCGCGGTCACGACAGCCTGGCGGTGTCTTCATTCGACCCTGCAAGCGGCCTGAATCCGATTGTGGTTCGCTCATGCGGCGGCACCGGGCCGCGCAGTTTCGGTATCGCACCGGGCGGTCGCCATCTCCTGGTGGCCAACCGGTACAGCGACGAGGTCGCCCTGCTACCACTGCTGGCCGAAGGCGCCGACATCGGCGAGCCCATCGCCCGCGCCCCGGTCTCCCAACCGTCGTGCATCGCGTTTGTGTAGCGACAATCCGGGTATCGGAAGAGGGATCAACTGCCGGGTCGCCCAGTCGATTCGGTGCCGGCGCCGGCCGACCCCCCCGGGCACGGCGCCGGCCGACCCCCCCGGGCACCCCCGCTTGACGCCGGTTCCGTCGGCTGTTACTGTCCCGCCCCGGGAGCGCTCCCGGGAGCGCTCCCAAGAGGAAGGGCAACGTGGCAAGAGGGAAGGGCAACGTGGCGCACCGCACTTCGTGCAACGTCGGAAGGCCGCTGCCGGCATCCTCTTCACCGGCATGGTTCTTGGAGCGGGACGCAGCATGAGGCTCACGCTCGAGGACATCGGTCGACTCGCTGGGGTATCCCGCTCGACCGTCTCTCGAGTTGTCAACGACCAGAACAGCGTCAGTCCGGTAGTCCGGCAACGTGTTCAAGAAGTGATCGAACGTACGGGCTTCATACCCAATGTGGCGGCACGATCGCTCGCCTCGAATCGATCGGGTGTTCTTGGTCTCGTCATCCCCAGCCGGGTCCACAGCCTCTTCGCCGACCCTTACTACGGGCGATTGATCCGGGGTATCAGCAGCGCAACCAACGAGGCGGGGGCCACTCTGTCGCTTTTCTTGTTCCAAACCGAGGCGGAAGAGGAGCGACTATATCCCCGTGTGGTGGCCTCCGGCCTCGTGGACGGGGTGATTCTCACCGCCACGAGGATGGGCGATCCGCTCCTGGCACGGCTCGTTGAGGGTTCGATGCCCTTCGTGGTGATCGGACGGCCCGACGTGTCTGCACCTGTGAGCTACGTGGACGCCGACAATGTCGGCGGGGCCCGCCAGGCGGCGCTCCATCTGTGCAACCTCGGGTATCGGCGCATCGGATTCCTCGGCGCGCCGATGTCAACATCTGCAGGTGTCGACCGCCTCGAAGGTTTCACCGAGGGCTTGGCGGCATGTGGCATCGCGTTCGATCCCGGACTGCGCGCCGACGGCAGCTTCTCGGAGCAGAGTGGCTACGAGGCGATGCACAAGATCTTCGCGAACGGCCCGGAAGCCGTATTCGTGGCCTCAGACACGATGGCCGTCGGGGCGCTGCGGGCGTTGCGAGAACTCGGTGCCAAAGTGCCACAGGATGTGGCCCTGGTGAGCTTTGACGGGCTTCCGTCTTCTGAAACCTCGATTCCGGCGCTAAGTACTGTGAAGCAGCCCATTGCGGAATCGGGGGCGCGGGCGGTTGAGGTGCTTCTGAAGCTCTTGAGTGGAGAAGTGATCGAACCGGTTGTGGACATTCTGCCCACCCAGTTGGTGGTTAGAGATTCCAGCGGGGCGACCCTGAGAGGTGCGGAGGTTTGACCACGAATTGAGAACCAGCCCGGGGCCTTCCCGGCCCGGGGCAGTAGCGGTGAAGCATCGGGAGACCGGTGCCCGCCCGGGAGCGCTCGCAAGCTGGCGGGTGCTGCCACAAACGGACAAGAAAGCAAGACGATGAAAGGCAGGAAGGCCATATGAATCGGATTAGATGGATCGTACTGATAGCAGTACTGGCGCTCGTGGCCGCAGCGTGCGGCGACAGCACTGACGACACAACGGCGGCACCGGCCACAACGGCGGCGCCGACTACCACGGCCGGCGACGGAGGCGCGGACACCACGGCGGCGCCCGATACGACGGAGCCGATGGCGGGCTTGACAGGCACGCTGCGCGTCCTCCTGCACCAGAACCCGCCGTTGGTGGAGTACATGGAGGACTTCAACAAGCGGTTCATGGAGGCGAATCCCGACCTCAACGTCGAGATGGAGGTCTTGGCGGCCGGTGACCTGGCGACAGCCATTCAGACCCGTCTGACCGCCGGCGAGATCGATGTGATCGACTTCTGCCCCGACCCGTGTGCGGCGTTCTCCAATCCGATCCAGCCCTACATGTCGGACGCGGACACGCCCGTGTGGCAGCAGCTGATCGAGGCCGGGCTCGTCATGGATCTCACCGATGAGCCGTTCGTCGCTAACTACGACTCGGTGGCCGTCGCCGACGCCTCGACCTACAACGACCGGGTGTACGCCCTGCCCATGGGCCGGGTCTCGTACAGCGGCATGTTCGTCAACAACGATCTGCTCGCCGAGGTCGGAGTCCCGTTGCCGACGACGTGGGGCGAGTTGGTGTCGGCTTGTGAAGCCATCAAAGCAGCCAACTACAGCTGCATGACCGTCGGCGGGGCCGATGGCTGGCCGGTGTTCGTCGGCTCATACGGCCTGCTCGGGGCGTTCTACCCGGATCAGGCGGGTTTGGTCGAGGGGCTCTGGAACGGCACAATCAAGTGGAACGATGAAAACACCCTCGAGCTGTGGCGGCGCTATCAGACCTACGTCACCGACATGCTCGAGCCGGGAGTGACCGGGCTCGCCCACGACGCCGGTCCGGCCCGCTATGCCGCCGGCGATGTGGCCTTCATGCCCACCGGCGTGTGGCAAGGTCCTGCCGTCGAGGACGCCGCACCGGCGTTCGATTGGACCTACGTGCCTTTCCCGGGCAGTGACGATGCCGCGGACAACCAGTACCTGTTCGGCAAGTACGACATGAGCTGGATGGTCGCCAACGAGACGGCCAACAAGGATGCGGCGCTGGCCTACCTGGCGGCGTTGTCCGATCCAGCCGAGTACAACACGTTCGCCAATGCGGTGGGCTACCTCCCCACCCAGCCGACGGCGACGCTCGACACCAAGCTGGGTCAAGCGGTGGCGCCCCTGTTGGAGAACTACCGTGTCGGCTTCGAGCAGTACTGGGTAGCGCCTAAGGGTGCCGGCCAGTGGTCCAACGGTTCCCAGGGTGCGCAGTTCTTCGCGCCGTTCAACACTTGGGAAGATCCGGTTGCGCTCGCCAACCAGGCGCAGGCCGACCTGGAAGCCGGGCTCGGCTCGTAGCGAGTGCCTAGCAGCTGAAGGTGGTTGCGGGCCTCCCGCAGGTCGGGAGGCCCGCAACCAACCACCTCTGAGAGACGGAGAGTCGTCATGCGAGTGTTGTCATGCAAGTAATGAAGAAGGGCTACCTGTTCGGCACAGGTCGGCGCGCCGCGCTGCCCTTACTCTTGCTCGTCCCGGGGGTGTTCTTCTACCTATTGATCGCGTTCGGGCCGTCATTGGCCACGGCCTTCTATGCCTTCACGGACGCGACCGGCATCAAGGGGCTCCCGATCAACTGGGTCGGCTTCGAAAACTTCAGAGAGTTTCTGCTCCGGGGCGCCGCGTCCCGCGACAACCTGGCCGCTCTCCAGCGGACGCTGGTTTTCGCCTTCTTCGTCACGACCATCCAGTTCTCGCTGGGGCTGCTGCTGGCCGTGGTGCTGAATCAGAAGCTGCGGGGCCGTTTCTTCTTCCGCACACTGTTCTTCATGCCCGTCTTCCTTGGAGTTGTGATCCAGGGACTGATGTGGAAGCTAATGCTGCTTCCCCGGGGCGGTCCGGTCTCGGAGGTTTTCAGCCTATTCGGAGCGCAATCGGAGTTTCTCGGCGGCCCGCCCACGCAAGCGTTCATTTGGGTCATCATCGTCCAGGTTTGGGCGAACGTCGGCATCACGATGGTGATCTTCCTCGCCGGCATGCAGACCATCCCTTCCGATCTGTACGAGGCAGCCCGTATCGACGGCGCTCGCGGCTGGCAACTATTCCGCAACGTCACCTGGCCGCTGCTGACGCCGGCGATCAACACCAACTTCCTTCTCAACGTCATCGGCTCACTGCAGGCATGGCAGCTATTCCTCGTCCTCACCGGCTACAAGCCCGGCACCCAGGTGCTCGGATATCTGATATTTGCTGAAGGATTTGGACAAGCCGGGGGCGCCAGCAGCTTCCGCCAGGGCTTCGCGGCGGCGGCTTCGATCGTTCTCTTCATCCTGGTCTTGATCCTCGGAATGGTGGCGAACTACATAGTCGCCCGTAGAGAAAAGAAGTACATGGCATGACAACAGAAACCCAAACCAAGGATCTGCTCTCCGGCGGAACTCAGACGACGACGCGGCGTCGCGCTGCAATCGCGTCATACGTGCTGCTTGCCGTATTCGCCGTTGTGTACATCGTGCCGTCCTTGTTGGTCATCAACACGTCCTTGAAGACTCTCCCCGAGTTCTTCAAAGACCCGATCGGGCTGGCGTCGAGCTTGAACTTCGACAACTTCGCCAACGCCTGGAACCTGGCCAACTTCCCCCGGTATCTGCTCAACACGGCGTTCTATACGGCGGTGGCGACGGGGATATTTGTCCTCTCCTCCATCTTCGTGGCATTTCCCATAGCCCGGGGCTACTTCAAGGGCAGCAACGTACTGCTGACCCTCTATGTGATCGCCCTGTTCCTGCCGCCGGCTCTGATTCCCCAGTTCCAATTGATCCTGAACCTGGGCCTGTTCAACACCAGGCCGGGCTACATCTTGTTGTTCCTGGTGAACCCGATCGGAATGATCATCCTGGTGAACTACATGAAGTCGATCCCGCGCTCGTTGGATGAAGCGGCCGCAGTCGACGGCGCCGGTTACTTCCGATTCGTGTGGAAGATCATTCTCCCGCTCATCCGACCCGCGATCGCCACGGTCACCGTTCTGCACGCCATTGGAATCTGGAACGAGATCGTCATGCCGACGATCTACCTCACCAGTGCGGACAAATACCCGATCACCCGGGGCTTGATCGTCTTCGAAGGCGTCTACGGGAGTGACTGGCCCGGGCTGGCCGCGGCAGTGCTGATGCTGATAATTCCCATGGCGGCGTTGTTCATGTTCATGCAGCGCTACATCATCTCCGGCCTCACCGCCGGCTCGGTCAAGGGATAGCCGTGCAACCAAGGGGACGATGGCCATCGAAGGGGACGGGGAGCTAGTCCATGTCCTCGACTGTCACCATCGAGGACGTCGAGGTCATCTTGACGCAACCGGGCCAATCGCGGCTGGTAGTCGTCAAGGTGCTCACCTCGGAGCCCGGCCTCTATGGACTCGGGTGTGCCACCTTCACCCAGCGGGTCTTCGCAGTCGAGGCGGCCATCGAGCGGCATCTCAAGGCGTTCCTGATCGGTCGCGACGTCGATCGCGTCGAGGAGCTGTGGCAGATGTCGATGGTCCACGGCTACTGGCGCAACGGCCCCGTACTCAACAACGCGATTTCAGGTGTCGACCAGGCGCTGTGGGACATCAAGGGAAAGCGCGCCGGGATGCCCCTATATCAGTTGCTGGGCGGCAAGAGTCGCGAGGCAGCCGCGGTGTACGTACATGCGGACGGTGCCACTCCCGATGAGGTGGCCGACAAAGCGCAGCGGTTCTTGGAAGAGGGATTCCGGCACGTGCGCATCCAGATGGGCGGATACGGCGGCCGGTCAACCGCGATGCATCGGCCGGAAGGTGCGCCTGAAGGCAACTACTTCGATCCTCGCAGCTACGGTCGGGCGATGCTCGGGATGATCTCCCACGTCCGCGAGCGGCTGGGCGAACAGGTCGAACTGCTGCACGACGTCCATGAACGGTTGCACCCGATCGATGCCGTGCAGTTTGCCAAGGACGTCGAGCCCTACCGCTTGTTCTTCCTCGAGGATCTCCTGGCGCCGGAGGACATCGACTGGTTCAAGACGATCCGCGGCCAGAGCGCAACGCCGTTGGCGATGGGGGAGCTCTTCAACAACCCCCGCGAGTGGCGGCCGCTGATCACGGAGCGCCTCATCGACTTCGTGCGTATGCACATCAGCCAGATGGGCGGGATCACTCCGGCGATCAAAGCCACAGGCCTGGCCGACGCCTTCGGGGTCCGCACCGCCTGGCACGGGCCCAGCGATACCTCTCCCGTCGGCCACGCCGCCAATCTCCATCTGGACTTGTGGGCCCCAAACTTCGGCATTCACGAGTGGTATCTGCCCTCTGAGCTGGACTACGAGGTGTTCCCTGGGCTGCCCCGGGTAGTCGACGGCTACCTCTACCCGAACGAGCAGCCCGGACTCGGCATCGACATCGACCAGGAGCTGGCGGCGAAGTTCCCGTGCGAGGAGATCGTCGAGCAATGGACCCAGACCCGGCTGCCGGATGGGAGCTCAGCGCGACCATGAGGACGAAGACCGTGCCCGTAGACATCGCCGCGTCACTGATCGCGGTAGTTCCGCGCTACGCGGAGCTCGACGGACGGGTCGCCGTGATCACCGGGGCCGCCCAAGGCATCGGGCGGGGGATCGCGATCAGGCTGGCAGCCGAAGGCATGCGCATCGTGGCCGCCGACCTCGATCAGGGCCCGCTGGCCGAAACCGAAGGGGCGCTTCGTGACCATGGCGTCGATGTAGTCGCCTACCTGGGAGAT
>CAMYJM010000167.1 GCA_947258635.1 uncultured Acidimicrobiaceae bacterium | reverse complement strand
ATGCGCCGCAGCGCCTCCGCGACGCGCTCGTAGTTGGCCAGGGGCTCGCCCATTCCCATGAAGACGACGTTGGTCACTCGGCGGGGGGAGCGCGGCATCGGGTGTGCCTTGAGATGTGCTGCGGCGTACGCAACCTGGGCGACGATCTCGCCGGGCGTGAGGTGGCGCTCGAATCCGAACTGCCCGGTCGCACAGAAGGTGCAGGCCATGGCACATCCCGCCTGTGACGACACGCACAACGTCACCCGGTCGTCATATCCCATGAGGACGGACTCGATCGAAGCCCCGTCGGGAGTGCGGAACAACCATTTGCGGGTCCGGCCGGCGTCCCCCGATTGGGCGAGTTCGACCGTGAACGGCCACAGGGCGGGCGCGAGCTCGGCGCGAAGTGAGCCCGGCAGGTTCGTCATCGCGGCCGTATCGAGCACACAGTCCCGGTACAGCCATTGCCTGAGCTGCTCGGCACGGTACCCCGGAACGTCGCCGAGAAGTGCTCCGAGCTCCTCGGGCGGGGTTTCATAGAGCATCGGCTACGCCAGGTCGGCTGCCTTGCCAATCCAGTCGGCCACCCGGTCGCGAGGCAACCCGGCCTGGGCGGCCACGCGGTCGGCGTCGGCGCCGGCCAGGTCCCGGAACGTCGTGATACCGGCCGCGGCCAGCTTGCCGGCGTAGACGGGGCCGATGCCGTTGACCCGGGTCAGGTCGTCCGCCGCCGGGGCCGGCGGCACGGCTGCCGGGTGGGGCCGCTCGGGCGGAGTGCGGAAGGGTGGCGGGTGCGACGTCGGCGCGGTCGGTCCCGGGACGAGCTGGTCGCGCAGCAGCCAGGCAAGGCCTGCTGCGAAGGCGATCAGCGTCAATAGCTTGAACAGCTTCTTCATATGACTGAGTTTAGGCCGGTGAGCCGGCCCCGCTATTCGGCCGTCGCCGGCTGGCACGTCCAGTGCGCCCATGGTCCGCCGGGATGTTCGACGGCGATGGTCGCAGCCACCAACCAGGCGGCGGCGGCGATGTTGGCCTCAGGCTCGAATGCGCTATGTCCGTCCCAGCCTGCCCGATTGGACGCCCAGTCCCACGTGCTCGGAATGAACTGGAACAGTCCGGTCGCCAGCGTGCGGGGATTCTGCGCGAGCGGGTTGCCTTGACTCTCGCATTCCATCACCGACAGCGCTTCCTCGACTCGCTCGGGTGGGAAGTACTGCTCGACGAGCGGGCGCCACTCCTCGACATCCCGGATCCCGCCGACCACGCCGGGCGGGTAGGGGCTCGTGCTGGTCGTCGTCGGGGGGGAGGTTGTGGTCGGGGGGCTGGTTGTGGTCGGGGGGCTGGTTGTGGTCGGGGGGTTGGTGGTCGGGGGGCTGGTTGTCGGCGATGTTGTGGTTGCCGGCGCCACAGTGGTGGTCGTCGTGGCCGGTGCCTTCGAGGCGGCCGTTGTCGTCGGGGCGGTCGTGGGCTCGGCCGCAGGTGCCGTGGTTGTGTCGGGAGCCGGTATCGCGTCGGCACCTGATTGACCTCGAGGGGCGGCCGAGCGGACGTCCTCGGCATCTGGTCCCAGATCAACCCCGAGGAGTGCTCCCGCGACTCGGGCACTCACATCGGGGATGGCGGCGGGCGGCGCCGCCCGGGCCCCGGTTGCGGAGAACGCGGCGAAGCCAACGAGTGCGAGCAAGCCCACTATCAAGAAACCGGCGAACGCCTTGGGGCGATGCACCTTCAAAGATCTCCGCCTTCCTCATCCCAACACGAGTCGCTCGCGGCTGCGACCGTGAGTAGGTCCCGCAGCGCTGGGGGACCGGTGTGGTGAGGCTAGGAAGACGACCCGCCTCGCCGCAAGCCGACGCGCACCAATAAGTGGGAGGTCACCGCAGTGTTTGCCGGCATGTGCGGTAGCGTTCTGGTATGACCAACCGCCGGAACCGGCGGGCCTTGCTCGCGGCGCTGCTGGTGGTCGCGGTCAGCGCTGTTGCGTCTGATGTCGGCGCGCAGACGGAATCGCGTTGCGACGAGCGATTTCCTGAACCGGATTGGACGCTCGTCGCGGTCGACGACGGCGTGACGGTATCCACCGCCGCACTCAAACCGGCGATGGCGGCGCGCTTCGCCGATCATGCGTTCGAGATCGCCTCGCTGCTGCGCTCCGACCTGGGAGCTTTTCCGGATACGACGCTGTGCCTGTTCGGCCCCGACGTCGCCCTCGACGGGTCGGCACTTCAGGACGCGGGACTTCTTCCTCCAGGACAACGGCTCCACGCCGCCCGATTCGCCGACGAGGCGCTCCTCTTCGTTGACACGCAGCAGGCTCGCCTGGTGGCAGATGCAATTGCACAGGGATTCACCCATATCGCCCTGTGGCGAGTGGCATCGGATGCCGGTGATACCGGGTACCCGGAGCCGCTGGCGAGTGCGATAGCGCAGTGGTATGCGGCCCGACTCAACGGGAGGCTGGCGGCGCATCGGTCGACGATGCGAGTCGCCACTTTCTACAGCGATCCGCGCGGCAACGCGCCGGCTTCTGACTGGTTTGCGGGAGCTCAGGAACCGATGTCGGTGTGGAATCCGGAATACCAGGAAAGCCCGATAGGTGCCCTCGTCGAGGACGCGGTGTCTCAGCGCGGCACGAGCGTTCTCCAGCAGCCCGAACCCGAGGTGTGGGCGGCAGCCGAGCTCGCCTGGCGGGCGGCGTTGCGTCAAGAGCTGCTCCAAGGTGCCCACGAGGCACGAGACTGGGTGGGCGGCGTGCTCATCGCCGGTGGCGCCCTCGTGGCTGCCGTCGGGCTCGCGCTGTGGGGACGCCGCCAGCGCCGTCGCCGTCAGGTTCCCGTAGGCGATATCGCGCACGTCGAAGGGTTTTTCGATCGCTAGATGGACGCGGCGGCGACCGGAGCCCTCGCGACGCAAAGCCGGGGAGCTATGCGTTACCGTGTCGGCCTAGTTGCTACGTGAGAGGAGCTGGTGTGGCCGACAACCCGACTCAGGCGATCGAGAACCTGCTTCACGAGGATCGGAAGTTCCCGCCATCACCCGAGTTCACGGCTCGCGCGAACGCGCAGCCGGGGATCCACGAAGCGGCCGCGGCCGACCCGATCGGCTTTTGGGAACGCGAGGCGCGGCAGCGCATCTCGTGGTTCAGGGAGCCGACGGTGGTGCTCGATGACTCCAACCCGCCGTTCTTCAAGTGGTTCGTCGACGGCGAGCTCAACGTCACGTACAACTGCATCGACCGCCATCTCGCGGCCGGCCACGGCGACAAGGTCGCCTACTACTGGGAGGGAGAGCCGGGCGACGACCGGGTAATCACGTATCAGGAACTCGGAGATGAGGTCAACCGTTTCGCCAACGGATTGAAATCCCTTGGGGTCGGCAAGGGCGATCGGGTCGCCATCTACATGGGGATGGTCCCGGAACTCGCCATCGCGATGCTGGCCTGCGCCCGGATCGGCGCCCCGCACTCGGTCATCTTCGGTGGGTTCTCATCGGACGCCATCGTCGATCGAGTCGAGGATGCTACGAGCAAGGTGCTGATCACCTGCGATGGATCGTGGCGGCGCGGCAAGGTCGTCGATCTCAAAGGCGCCGCCGATACGGCGATAGAGCGGACAGACCTGATCGAGCATTGCATCGTCCTGGAACGCACCAAGCACGGAGTGCCGATGGTCGCAGGCCGTGACGTGTGGTGGCATGACCTCGTGGCGGATCAGTCCACGGAATGTCCCCCGGAAGTGATGAATGCCGAGGACCTGCTCTACATCCTGTATACGTCGGGAACGACCGGTAAGCCCAAAGGCATCATGCACACGGGCGGTGGCTACCTAGCCGGCGCAACCGCGACCCACAGCTATGTGTTCGATATCAAGCCCGACGAGGACATCTGGTGGTGCGCCGCCGACATCGGCTGGGTGACCGGCCACACCTACATCGTCTACGGGCCGCTCGCCAACCTCACCACGAGTGTCATGTACGAGGGCACGCCAGACTTCCCGGACAAGGATCGGCTCTGGGCGATCATCGAGAAGTACAACGTGACCCAGCTCTACACGGCGCCGACGGCGATCCGGGCGTTCATGAAGTGGGGCGTGGAATACCCGCAGCGCCACGATCTAACGAGCCTGCGCCTGCTCGGCACTGTGGGGGAGCCGATCAACCCCGAGGCATGGATGTGGTATCAGCAGAACATCGGGCCGGTGGACATACCGATCGTCGACACCTGGTGGCAGACCGAAACCGGCTCGATCATGATCTCTCCGCTACCCGGCGTCACGACAACCAAGCCGGGGACGGCCACGATCGCGATGCCGGGCATTCAGGCCGACGTGGTCGACGAGGCGGGCAACTCCGTTTCTCGGGGCGAAGGCGGTTTCCTGGTCATCAGGGGACCGTGGCCGTCGATGTTGCGGTCCATCTGGGGCGACGACGAGCGCTACGTCGACACCTACTGGTCACGCTTCGACGGGATGTACTTCCCCGGCGACGGTGCCAAGATCGACGAGGACGGCTACCTGTGGCTGCTCGGCCGGGTCGACGACGTCATGCTGGTCGCCGGCCACAACATCTCGACGATGGAGGTCGAGTCGGCCCTGGTGTCGCACCCGGCGGTGGCCGAGGCGGCGGTCGTGGGCCGCAAGGACGAGCTGACCGGACAGGCAATTGCGGCCTTTGTCAGCCTGCGGGAAGGCTTCGAAGGGAACGACGATCTCCTGGCCGAACTGCGCAACCACGTCGCCACCTCCATTGGGCCGATCGCTAAGCCGGCGAGCATCGTGTTCACTCCGGACGTCCCCAAGACGCGGTCGGGCAAGATCATGCGGCGTCTGCTGCGGGACATCTCGGAGCAGCGCCAGCTCGGCGATGTGACGACGCTGGCCAACGCCGACATTGTGAAAGACATCGCGGACATGGCGGCGGCGGCAACCAGCGACGACTGAGTTCCGAGCCGACGCGAGGCCGGCACTGTTGGGCCGCGGGTGCTGCGTGCCACGTTCCGGGCCAGACTCCTTCTTTTGCCGCGGCGCGAGCGCCGATTTCCGTTGGGCTCGGTACTACGTTGCCGGCGGGGCCCTTTCTCCGGGGAGGCACATCGAGTTGAGCCGCCGATCGCCAGCAATCGGGCGTGGTGGCGGACCATTGGCTGACCGCACTCGCATGTCCGGACCGTACCCGAAGGGCTCATTCGCTCATGAGCGCAGCGGATGCCGCGGTCCGGGGATCGGCCGCCGCATAGACCTCGTCCTCCTCGATGCCGATCAGCGAGACGGGCCCCCATCCGCCATTCCAGTCGGAGACCCGCTCCACTCGATGGCCCCTTGCTTCGAGGCCGGCAACGATGGCCGAGTCGGTGCGCTCTTCGACGTGGACGATCGGTTCCTCTGCGGGGCCCCATCCGTCGACCTGCCACCGCGGAGCAGGCTGGCTGGCCGCTCGGGGCGCGTCGCTGTAGAGAAGGTGCGCTGCTACCTGCAGCACGAGCTGTGGCTGATAATGCCCGCCGCGGGTGCCGAGGAGAAGCCGGAGGTCACCGTCCCGGGTCCACAGGGTGGGAGAAAGCGTGTGCAGCGGCCGCCGGCCCGGAGTCAACTCATTGGGATGGCCTGCGACGAGGTTGAACCCGGCGCCGCGATTGTGCAGAAAGACGCCGGTGTCTCCGGCAGATAGGCCGGTACCGATGCCCGCGAAGTTCGATTGAATCAGAGATACCCCGACACCGTCGCCGTCGCGAACGCACATGTAGGCGGTGCCACCGGGTGCCGGTGCCGGCGCCGGCCAGGTGGCGGCGGCATCGAGGCTGAGCGAACTCAGGCGGGCCCCCAGCCGATCGGTGGACAGCAATTCGGCTTGGTCAAGAGGAGCGGTCGCCGGGTCGGAGACGAGGTCGTCACGTTCCCAGGCGACGGCCCGGTACGCCTCGATCGTGGCATGGACGAAGGCGGGATCGCCGGGGTCTCGTGGTGGACCCATCTGGTCGAACAGCCAGCACGCCGCCAGGCCCACGTATCCCTGGGTGTTGGGCGGCACCGTCCACGCTGTGAGCCCGAACACGTCGATGCCGATCGGGTCGACCCAGTCAACGCTCACGGCGGCCAAATCATCATGAGTCAGGCCGCCGGCGGTTGCGGCGACGATTTCCTCGGCGACGACTCCTCGGTAGAACGCATCGGGGCCGGTGGCAGCGATGCCTTAGAGCGTCTGGGCCAAGCCGGGTCGCCGTATCGTC
>CAMYJM010000166.1 GCA_947258635.1 uncultured Acidimicrobiaceae bacterium | reverse complement strand
GAAGGGCGAGTCGGGATCGGTATCGAGGGCGAGGCCCGCGGTGGCCACGGCCACGGCGGCGAGGACGAGCACTGCGGCCGGGATCAGCCAGCCCCATGACCAGCCGCTCCGCGCCGGCTTGGCCGGCGCGGAGGGAATGGCTCGCAGCGCAGCAGACAAGTCGGCAGATCCGAAGAGTCCCTGTTCGGCCGAGTCCAAGCGGCGTCGACTGCCCGCGGTAGGCCCTCGGCTACCTGGGAAGCACGGATGCCGGGAGACTCGCTGCCGGTGAGCGAGGCTCGCAAGGCTGTCGCCAGCGCCGCCGTGTCCTGTTGGGGGGTTATCCACCTCCCCGGTCGGCCGAATGCGCCGAGCTTGGCCGGGTGGGCCGCGGAGAATTGGATGGCGCCCGGATCAATCGCCCCGTGGATCACGCCCGCCCCGTGCAAGGCGGCCAAACCATCGGCCAGGCCGGCAGCATTCGGGAGGAACTCGGCCACAGGCAAGGTCTCACGTGCCGCCAGCCTGTCCCGAATCGACACGCCGCCGTTCCACTCGAGGATGGCGGAGGTGCTCTCGTCATCGCCTACCGCAAACACATCGACGAGGTGCTGATGGGGCACGGAGGCCGCCAGCCGATTCCGCTCGAGGACCGTGGTGCGCCGGGTTGGGGAGGCCTCACTGCTCAAGATCCGCACCAGCACCGGGCGATCCAGCGTCTGGTCGGTCGCCAACCACTCTTCGACGTCGTTGTCCCTTCCCAGCCGAACCTGGGTCTGGTAGCGCTCGGGGAGCCGAGGGGCCAATTGAACCTCCAGGGAGTGCTACGAGGTTAGAGCGGGGCCGGTAGCAGGTGTCACGTCGCGCTGTCTCGGATCAACGTATCTGGGGTGCCTATGCGTCGAACCGCAGCAGGCTCAGGGGCTCGGGCAACACGCTGAAACCTTCGTCCTCGTAGAGCTTGATCGCCGGGGCGTTGTCGAACTGCGTGTTGAGCAACATGATCTTGGCACCGTTCTTGCGGGCCCGGCGGGCGGCCGCGCGCACCAGCGAACGCCCCATACCCTGGCCCTGCCATTTGGGCTCGACGGCAACTCGCTGCAGGTAGGCGACGGCGCTCCCGTAGCCGACGATGGCGAACCCGGCGGCACCGCCCGCAGCGTCGCGGATTATCAGTGTGTCGGAATCGCCCGTTGCCTGGAGAGCTTCGCTCATCCCGTTCTCATCGAATCTCCAGAACACGGTGAAGGCGGCCGCATCTATGGCCAGCAAACAAGACATCGGTATGTCTATGGCGTCCACAACCAGATGGTTGGGACACTTGGGTTGTTCGGACAGCTCGAGTCTCATGAGCGCCAGGTCGAGATACGGCTCGTAGCCGGCCTCGATCCAGGGGGAGTGGGCACTCGACGGCAACGGGGGAGACAACACCGACGGGGCGCCCATGTCGGTCAGACGATCGGTGCAGGCCTGCAGGAATCCGCCGCCGCCGCGGAGCAGCCGCAAAGAGGCGGTGACCTCGCTGTCATTCCACGGTCGAGCATCGGCCCGAGCCCAGCCGCGTCGAAAGGTCATGGGCCCGGGCCATTCCCCGCGGTGCATGATCTTGAAGGGGCTCTCGGTCAGTGCCATTGGTGGAAGGCTAACCCGATTCGGAGGGGTCCTCGTCCGTGCCGTGCAATCATGGCCCTGTGAAGCTGCTTTTGGCCACCCACGAGTCGTCGATGGGCCATGACACCGGTCATGGACACCCGGAGCGGCCGGCCCGCATTACGGCAGTGGTGCGGGGGATCATGAACAGCGGCATTCCCGTCGAGCACCTGTCACCTGCGCCGGCAACCACCGGCTTGCTGACCACGATCCACGATGGCGCATACGTCGCAGCTCTCGAACGATTCTGCGCCGCCGGGGGTGGGGCCATCGACGCCGACACCGCCGCGGGCGCCGCGTCGTGGGAGGCGGCCCTGCGCGCCGCTGCCGCCGGCCCTGCCGTGTGTGATGCCCTGCTTTCTGGAGCGGCCGACCTCGGCTACGTTGCGATGCGTCCCCCGGGTCATCACGCCCTGAACGATCGGGCGATGGGATTCTGTCTCTTCAACAATGTGGCGGTGACGGCGGCTCATCTGCGGGGACTCGGGGCTCGAGTCGCGATCGTCGATTGGGACGTGCACCACGGCAACGGCACCCAGGATTCCTTCTACTCGGACCCGGACGTGCTTTACCTGTCGATACACCAGGAGGGGATCTACCCGGGCACCGGGTCACTGGCCGAGATGGGGCGGAACGAGGGGTTGGGCCACAATCTCAACATCCCGGTGCCCGCCCGCACGGGAGGCGGCTTCTACCGGCGCGCCGTTGCGGAGCTGGTCGTGCCCGTTGTCTCCCAGTTCTCCCCCGACTGGCTGCTCGTCTCTTCCGGCTACGACGCTCACGCCGCCGACCCCCTTGCCGGTCTCCAGCTCCTCGCCGCCGACTACGGGGACATGGCGCGCCGCCTGGCCTCGGTCGTCGCCCCGCAGCGCGCCGTTGTCTTTCTGGAAGGCGGCTATGACCTGGAGGCTCTCGAGGACGCCGCGGCGGCAACCGTGCAGGGATGGCTCGACTCCGGCTACCGGATCGACGCATCTACGGAAGGCATCACGCCGGAGGCGTACCTCGATCGGGCGGCGGCATCGATCGCCCGGTTCTGGCAGCTCGAGTGAGATTCACTGTTTTGTCGAGCCGCTTCGCAAGGATGGCAACGGTCCTAGTGTTCACCGCGCGGTGAGATTGCCATGGGGTTGGCCCCGAGAGAGTTGCACCTGGCGCGCCGTGGCCTGCGGAGGCCTGTTGGCCGCGACGATGGCCGCTTGCTCGGACCCGGGGGTGCCTACCTCGGCAACCCTCCTGCCGCGGCTGCCGGCGCCGACGACCAGCGCGCAGGTGGACATCGGGGTCTCGTCGCTCGTCCGCATCGCCCTCGTCGGCGACGTGATGCTCGGGCGGGGAATCGCCCCGTTGGCCGCCACAGATCCTGATGCGCTGTTTGCCGGCGTCCGCCACCTACTGACGGCGTCCGACGTCGCCGCCGCCAACCTCGAATCGCCCCTCACCGACAGGGAGGCATCGTCGCCCAATGAGAATGTCCTCCTGGCTGAGCCCGCTGCGGCCGCGCTGCTGGCGGCGGCCGGCTTCGACGTGCTGTCGCTTCCCAACAACCACGCCGGCGACGCCGGTCCGGAGGGCATCCTCGACACCATCAGCGCAGCCGAGGAGGCTGGATTGAGGACGGTCGGCGCCGGTGCCAACGCCGCAGCCGCCGCGGCCCCCCTCACGATTCGCGTCGCCGATCTCGTGGTCGGGTTCCTGGCATTCGATGCCACCGGTGGCGGTGAGCCGGCCGGGGAGGGGCCGGGCGTGATGGCGTGGACCGCCGAAGCGGGGCCCGCCCTCGTGGCCGGGCTCCGGGAGGAGACCGATGTCTTGGTGGTGTCGATCCACGGCGGCACGGAATATCTACCGACGAACGATCCGCTGATGCGCCGCATCGGCGCCGCGGCCGTCTCCGCCGGTGCCGACATCGTGTGGGGTCACGGCGCCCACGTGATCCAGCCGGTGTACTCGGTCGGTGGTTCGCGGGGAGCCGTCGTGGCGACATCGCTCGGCAACTTCATCTTCGATCAATCCGGGCCCGGCCGCACGGCGGGCGCCCTGCTGGAGGTGCTGGCCGGCGCCGGCGGGGTGGTCGCCTACCGCGTTGCCCTCACCGAGCACGGCGATCGCCGGGTTCGATTCGTCGAGTGGAAAAAGCCGGCGGGCGATGCTGTGTGGCTCGATGGAGCTTGGTGGGCACTCATCGGACCAACCGAACTGGTCGCCGCGGACGTCCTCGCCATCGACGTGTTCCGGCACGGCGATCCGACGGTGGCGGCTCGAGGAGACGTGACCGGGGGCGGGACCCGGTATGTCGTCGCTGCGTTCCGCCGGCCCTTCGTGGCGACCGACTACACGCGACTTCATCCCGATGCGCAGTGGGCGGACAGTTCCGGCAGGAGCGCCCATGTCGGGGTCTACACCGCGGACGACCTCGATGAAGTATGGGTTGCCGGGTCGGTGTTGATGCCGATTGCCGATCTGGCGGTGTGCTCCGGTTCCATCGCCGTGGCCCACGACTCGTTGGATGACGCAACTGTGTCGGCAGCCGGCGCCTGGACGTGGAACGGTTTCGGATTCGACACCGCGCCGGACCTGCCCGGTCCCGGCACGCCGGCATGTGCAGACGTCGACGGGGACGGCCGGACCGAACCGGTGATCGTCGATCGGGTGATCGGCTCGCCATGACGCCGAACAATGTGGGAACTTGGCAGGGTGCGGCGACGCTCATGGGGTAGGTTCGCGGTGACGGTGTCTTCGAGACCGGAGGTCGTGATGGGTCGTCGTATCGCTCTCCTCGTGCTGCTCGGCCTTCTCGGGGGGAGTTGCACCTCCGGGGATGGCAGCTCGACTACCCGGCTCCCGTCGACCGCGGCGCCGTCGACCGCGGTCACCACCGCGCCGCCGGTGACGGTCTCATCCTCCACGACTCGGCCCCCGAGCGCCGTACCGGCGGGGCTCACGTCGACACCCTTCGGGGCCCTCACCGAGGTGCCTCTGCTCGCCGGCGGTGATCCGTACGCCGGGCCGCCGCGTCCGGCGAGCTTGCAGGGGGTGATCGTCCACGAACAGATAGCCGAAGCGCTCGATGCTGCCGGCGCCGTCCCCAAGCTCACCGAACACGGCTTCACGATCGTTCCCGGCGACACCCGCCACTTCCACCACATCTACGAGGGTGCCGAGTACGCCGGCTATCCGGTCTTCGTGACGACGGATGCGGCTTACCACGTCTGGCATCTGGCTTTCGACAAGATCCTCCGTGAGGTCGAGCAGCAATCGTTGCTCCCGGCCCTCGAAGGCATGCTGGCTGTGCTCGTCGAACTGGCGCGGGCCCAAGAAGCCGACCTGACCGGGACACCCCTCGCCGATCCTGCCAATCGGGTGCGGCAGTTCTACGAAGCGGCGGCGGCCCTGCTCGAGATCGACGTTGGCCCGATCGGCCCGCTGGCCGAGCAGGAGGTGACGCTGGCGCGGGCCGCAGCCGAGCGGGCCGATTCGCCGACGATCGGCACCAACGTCGAGTCCGGGTTCGTCACGGTCAAGACGGATTACTCGCTCTTCCGGCCCCGCGGCCACTACACCAGGAACTCCGACCTCGAGCGCTACTTCCGGGCGATGTCGCAGCTCGGCAACAACGCCTTTCTGCACAGCCCTGAACAAGGCTTGCAGATGGGAATCCTCGCCACCCGGGTACTGCTGGCAGATCCGGAGGTGGTCGCGGCCTGGCAGCGGATCTACGAACCAACCGCTTTCCTGGTCGGCGCCGCCGACGACTACACACCTTTTGAGGTGAATGCCGCCATCGGCGCGGTGGTCCCAACCGGTTGGGACGATGTCCAACAGTTCGCCGACCTCGAGACCGTCGCCGCGGTGGGTCAGGAGCTGCGGGCGACCCGCCCGGTGCAGATCAACCCGGAGGCCGCCTCCGTTCGGATCATGGGCAGCCGTTTCGTCATCGACTCGTTCATCTACGACCAGCTGGTTGCCCCCAGCGTGCCCGCAAGAAACACGGCCTCGCCCCTCGACCTGGCTGCGGCGGCCGGCTCGGAATGGGCGTACGGCGTCCTGGAAGCGGCAGGTGAAACCGGATACGCCGGCTACGACGAAGCCCTCGAAGAGATGCAGGCGCTGCTCGCCGGGCGCGATATCGACGACTGGGGACGCACGGTCTACGACGCCTGGCTGTACGCACTCGAGCCCATGTGGCTACCGCGCGGTGCCGAGTTTCCCGACTTCATGCAGCCACCGGCGTGGAGCGCCAAGGCCCACCAGACGGGTTTCGGCTCATACACCGAGCTGAAGCACGACACCATCCTCTACACCAAACAGGCCGTGGCTGAAGGCGGCGGCGAGGAACCGCCAACGCCGCCGCGCCACTGGGTCGAGCCCGACCCGGTGGTCTACCGGCGCCTCGGGGCGGTAGCTACCTTGATGCGATCCGGTCTGGACAGTCGCCGGCTCCTCAACGACGAGTACGTCGCACTGCTCGAAGACCTCGAGGAGTTCTATGGCTGGCTGGCTTCGATCGCTGCAGACGAGCTGGCCGGGATTCCCATCAGCACAGCAGACAACGATCAGCTGAGTTGGGACTTCGATCTCGACGTCGACTCCGGGCCCGACTCTCACGCCGCGCTGGTTGCCGACATCATGAGCAACGCCACCGCAGTCCTCGAGGTGGGCACCGGCTTCGTCGATCGGATCTTCGTTCTCGTACCGAACGACGCCGGCGTGTTCCAGGTTGCCGTGGGCGGCGTCTACTCGTACTACGAGTTCTGGAATGAGGGACCGCGCCTCACCGACGAGGAATGGCGGGCGCTGCTGGAGAGCGGCGCCGCACCGGATCGACCCGAGTGGCAAGAGGTCATCTCGAGTGGCGATTTCGCCCCGCGGGCACAGGGCCTGGTTCCCGGGCTGTTCTGTCGTGATCTCCACAACCAGGGCTACGACTTCGCAGCAGCCGCCGCCTATTGGGTGAGCGAAGGAGCTCCGGATCGAATGGACGCCGACCGCAACGGCACCCCGTGCGAAACGGTGTTTCCCCGGGCGGACATCGACACCTTCCTCGGGGGAGCCACCGGGTTCGCCGCCGGGCTGTTGTGCCGCGCGCTCGGGCTCCCCGACGATCCGGACGGTTACCTGCGAGCCGTGGCGTATTGGATGAGCGAGGGAGCCCCGGCCCGTATGGACGCAGACGGCAACGGCATCCCCTGTGAGACCGTGTTCTCTCCCGACACGATCCGGATCTACTTGACGCCGTAGGCGGCGGTGATGGGCAGGTGGCGCCTCGGGGCGCGCCCCCGCCAATTCCGGTCAAGCGGCACCCCCGGGCGGCCGATACCACGGAGAGTTGCCGCAGAGTCGTCACCACCACGGTGACGGTGCTCGACATCCAACAGACCGGCGCCCAAAACGTGCACCCAATCGGGCCCAGGCTCGAGCACGGAACCAGAGGAGATCGACGACATTGAATCCGC
The DNA here is from genome assembly GCA_947258635.1 of uncultured Acidimicrobiaceae bacterium. Taxonomy (GTDB): domain Bacteria; phylum Actinomycetota; class Acidimicrobiia; order Spongiisociales; family UBA5794; genus JAHEJX01. The sequence continues at coordinate 275 of CAMYJM010000166.1, read as the reverse complement.
TGCCACCGCTAGACGAGATGCTTCAGAAGCTGACCGAGACCAAGGGCTCCGACCTTCATCTCAAAGTCGGGTCGCCGCCTGCTTTCCGCATCGATGGTGAGCTCCACCTCTCCAATCTCGATCCACTGACATCCCAGGACACCGCCAACTATGCCGAGGAGATCCTCACCGAGCGCGTCGCCATGGCGTTTGAGACCACGAACGAAGCGGACTTCGCATTCGGGAAGCCGAGCCTGGGCGGCATGTAGTCGCCTACGCCTCCGTGGACCGCGGGG
>CAMYJM010000165.1 GCA_947258635.1 uncultured Acidimicrobiaceae bacterium | reverse complement strand
GCCGGCGCCGGAATCGACGCCACCCTGGTCGGCACCGCCCCCCGCGACGACGGAACCGCCCAGGCCACCTACAACTCTTGGCCGCTGTACTACTTCGCCCGAGACGGCGCCCCCGGCGACACCAACGGCCAAGGGCTCAACGACGTCTGGTACGTCATCACCCCCACCGGCGAAGCCATCAAGTAGCCAGCCATCGGCCGCAACGACTGACCGGAACCAAATGGGCCGGAAGCTCGTACTGTTATCGGAGGGCCCACCCGCGCCCGGGTGGCATCAGTGACGGTTTGGAAGGTAGATGCCGAAGAGCACTCGGCCGGTGAGTAGCAGAACGCTGCGTCGATTCGCCGCCGGCGACCCGGAGGCCGTGCGTGAGATTTATGAACGATATTCCAAGGCGGTGTTCACCGTGACGTATTCGGCCCTGCGCGATCGCAGCCTCGCCGAGGAGGCGGTTCAAGCGACCTTCCTCCAGGCGTGGCGGGCGTCGAGCCGCTTCGACGCGGAACGCGACCCGGGACCGTGGCTCTACGCCATTGCGCGGCGGGCCGCGGTCGATGTCCACCGCCGCGAGCGGCGCCATCAGAGCCGTGAGGCCTTCGACACCGACATGGCGGCCCTTCCCGAGACTTTCGAGCAAACGTGGGAGGCGTGGCAGATCCGGCAGGCGATCGACGAGATGCCCCCGGATCAACGCGACGTGATCAAGACGACTTACTTCCTGGGCCTCACCCAGGAGGAAACCGCCCGCAAACTCGGGGTGGCTCTGGGCACCGTCAAGTCGCGGTCGCATCGTGCCCACCAACGTCTCGCCGCCATGCTGGCCCATCTCGACGAGGCAACCGCATGAGGTGTGATCGCGCTCGCACGCGGTACCTCGCCGGTGACGCCGGTGACGACGAGCTACGCCACCTCCAATCGTGTCCCTCATGTCGCGCCGAACAGACTGCCCTCGACACAACTCGCCGCACCCTGGCGGACCCGGCGATATGGGCGGAACCGGCGCCGCACATCGCCGACCTTGTCGTCGCCTCGATCAGCGGGGTGCCTCCTGGTGCCGGCGATTCACAGCCCCGCAGGGTGGCGCGCTGGGCCGGGCTCGTCGCCGTCGCAGCCGCCATCGTCATCGCCGTCGGAGTTGTCCTCGTCCAGCGACCGCCCCAACCCGACTGGGAGGTTGCCATGCCCGGCACCGATGCGGCTCCCGGGTCCACGGCGCTGGTCAAGGGATGGAACGAGAAGGGCGGCACCCGTCTTCTCCTCAATGTCACGGGTCTTCCGGATGCTCCACCCGGATCGGTCTACGAGCTGTGGCTCACCAGAGACGCAGTGCACGTGTCGGCCGGCACATTCACCTCGGCCGGTGACGTGGAGCTGTGGGTCGGCGTGTCGCGGCGCGACTACCCGAGACTATGGGTGACGCTCGAGCCGGTCGACGAGGACGAGAGCTTGTCCGGTATCAACGTCATGGACACCGGTTACTGACCGAGCGAGTCCGCCCGTCAGTCCCCGATGCGATACCAGTGCTCGATGTTCCAGGTATGACCCGCCGCCGACGGGTTCATCTGATAGCCCTGGATCTCATCAGCCCAGACAGCGCCGATCACCGGATGCGCACTCAGCGGGATGACCACGACCTGGTTGGCCAGCAGCTCTTCGGCCTGCCGGCCCAAAGCGACAATCTCCGGGGCGTCGGTGGACGCCCGCATCCGATCGAGCAGCAGCTCGAATTGCAGTACGGCCTCGTCACCTTCGACGATCGAGCCCGGAGTGCCCCAGTTGTAGTAGTTCTTCGAATCGGTACGCGGCTCGGCCGGATCGAACCGATCGAAGAAGTCGACGATCCCCGTGGAGCCGGAGATGCCCGCCCATGCCCAGTTGCCCGCATCCCACGTGCCGCCGCCGACGGTGTCGCCGAAGAAGAGCTGGGAATCCTCCAACTCGAGGACGACGTCAATCCCGATCGCGGCGAGTTGGGTTGCGAGTTGCTCCGCGATCGCCGGCCGGAAATCTGTGTTGGCCGTCGTCGAGTAGATCATCCGGGGCGGCTCGGCCTGGCAATCGCGGCCCGCCTGCTCGCACGCCGCGACAAGGAGGCGGCGCGCCTCGTCCGGATCGTGCTCGTAGAATATCCAGGGCTGGCTGCTCGCGGTTGTGGAGAATCGGGAGAGGAGCCCGTTCAAGACTTCCATTCGCGGGTAGCCCGCGTCATCCAGCAATCCTCGCCGATCGAGACCGTGGGCAACGGCGCGCCGGAAATCGAGGAAGCGATTCAACGAACCCGGGTTGCGATTGCCCGGTCCGAACTGGAAATTGATGTGCTCCCAGATCAGACCGGCGACGATCTGCACGTCGGCACCGCTCTCCGTCCAGCGTTCCACCGGGATCTCACCGACAGACGCCTGCGGGCTGACGACATCGAAGAGCCGATTTGAAAAGCCGGTGACGAGCTCGTCGGTGCCGGCCACAAACCTGAACTCGACGGCGTCGAGATATGGCAGCTGCTCACCCGCGGCATCGGTATGCCAGTAGTTCTCGTTCCGGGTGAACCGGAGGGCGCGCTCGGGCCCGTCGCGATCCCACTCCTTGAACGTGAAGGGGCCGGCTGCCGGCCACATCATCGTGTTCCAGGCCAGGCAGTAGTCCGAATCGGCGACGGCGTGGCGCGGAACGACCCAGCGGAACAGCAGCTCATACTGCAGGGTAGCGACCGCGAATCTCGCGCTCAGGCTCTTGTCGCCAACGGTGGTGCTTTCCGGCCTGGGCAGCGCCGGCGCGGCCACACCGAGCTCGGAGCACCCGGCCGCGGCCTCCTGGTATTCGAGCGTGAATTCGAGATCGGAACCGCTCACGGGAGTGCCGTCCGACCAGCGCGCTTCGGCGCGGAGCTCCCACGTGACGTCCATGGAGCCGTCGTCGTTGACCACGACATCCCCATTGCTGACCGTGGGGATTCGACTCACCAGCTCGGGGGTCAGTTCGAGCGAAACCGGATCGATGTCGAAAGCGCCGCTGAGATGAGCCTGGCCGATCACCCCGACGATGCGGTCCTGGCCGCCGGGGACAAACGGGTTGAGTGTTCGTGGCTCCTCCGCGCTTCCGATGACGACCTCGCCGCCGAACCGCGGCGTGCTCGGATCGTAGGTGACGGTGGGCCCGCCGATCGCGGTCCCGAGGGACGACGAGGTCGCGACGCTGGTTGGTGGCGCGGATGTCGAACTGGGCACAGCGGCCGTGGTGGCTGCAGCCGCTGCCGACGAATTGCTCGCGTCGGGGGCCGGCACGCCGTCAGAACAAGCCGTCGTCGTGAGCATGCCCACGGCGATGATGGCCACAAACCTCCGCATATGCCTCCGTCGCGGTGCTCCGGGTAACACTACAAGCGGGTCGACCTCCCGGGGGCCGGCGGCGCCAAAACCGCAACCCGGCAACTAGACCTTCAGCTCGAGCCGGCGCCGAGTCCATTGCGGAGTGCGCAGCCCGGACCAGGCATTGGCGTGCGGGCGCACTTTCGCTTCGTCGGTCCATTCCAGCAAGCCCTCGTGTTTGGCGCCGGCCTGACGAATCGCCGCGCCGAGGTCGCGACGCGCTCGCTCCAGGGCATCCTGGGGGCTCTTGGCGATCACCACCATGTCGAGCTCGACGCGCTCGGTGATGAGATCGCAACCGATCCGAAACTCGACCGTGTCCTCGCGAGCCTCGAGCTCGTCGCAAACTGCGTCGAGATGGTCCCGAAAGGATCCTGGATCGAATTCCCAGCCGATCCGGCGGCCGACCTCGAATTCCATTATGACGTGAAAGGGCTCCCAGCCCATCATCTACCGCCCCTTTTCCCTTACCTAACCTTGGGGCATAGTAGCCGGTCACGGCGAAGATTCACACCCAGTATCTGATGACGGATGCAAATGTATCCGGGTCCAGGCTGGCTCCCCCGACAAGGGCTCCATCGATGTCGCGTTTGGCCATGATGGCGGCCACATTCCCCGGGTTTACTGATCCCCCATAGAGAACTCGCATGTGATCGGCGGCGTTGCCAAAGGCTGCGGCGGCCAATTCCCGTACAAACTCGGCCACCCCTTGGGCGTCTTCGGGCGTAGCCGTCCTTCCCGTGCCAATAGCCCAGACTGGTTCATAGGCAACGACCAATGAGCTGACCTGATCTTGCGTCAGTCCGGTAGTGCCGGCAACAAACTGGCCGCGGACTCGTTCCTCGGTGAGCGCCTCGGCCCGCTCCTGCTCGGTCTCGCCGACGGCGAGGATCGGCGTCATGCCCGCGGCGAAGACCGCCTTGACCTTGCGGTTGATGTCGGCGTCGACCTCGCCGAAGATGTGCCGCCGCTCCGAGTGGCCGACAACCACATAGGCCACAGACAGTTTGGCGAGCATTGTCGGAGAGATCTCCCCGGTGTAAGCGCCCGACTCTGCCCAGTGGCAGTTCTGCGCCCCGAGCTTGATCCGCAGGTGGTCCGTTTCGATCACGGTCTGCGCCGAGCGCAGCGCCGTGAACGGCGGGCACCAGGCCGGCGGGCCGGACCGCGACCGCAGCGCCGCAATTCCGGGGAGTTCCGCGCCCTCCAGCATCTCCAGACCGGCGCCACCCCCGCTCGAGACGTGGCTCACCTGATCATCACGGCCCAGCATCCGCAGCGCGGCCACGCTGTCACCACCGCCCACCACGGTGAACCCGGGACAGTCTGCCACCGCTGCGGCCACGCCGGCGGTGCCGTTCCGGAAGGCCTCCCATTCGAATACCCCCATGGGCCCATTCCAGAAGATCGATCGGCCGGAAACGATGACGCCGCCAAAGCGGTCGACCGATTCCGGGCCGATGTCGAGCCCGATCGCATCGTCGGGGATGGCGGTTGCCCGCACCGTCTCATGCGCGGCGTCTGCGGCAAACCGATCGGCGGCCACTATGTCGAGAGGCAACACGATCTTGCCGCCGTCGGGCGACTCCAGCAGTTTCTGAACCTCGCCCAGCATGGGTTCGTCCAGCAGCGAGGAACCGATCTCGTAACCCCCCGCCCGAAGCAGCGTGAAACACATCCCACCACCGACCAGCATCAAATCGACCCGCGGCAGGAGGTGCTTCATCACAGCCAGTTTGTCGGACACCTTCGCCCCACCGAGCACCACGACAAACGGTTTCTCAGGCGACTCCAGCAAACGGCCCAGGGCGCGGACTTCGTCCTCCAGAAGCCGGCCCGCCGCGGCCGGCAGCAGCGCCGCCACTCCCGCGGTCGACGAATGGGCCCGGTGAGCGCTGCCGAACGCGTCGAGCACGAACATGTCCGCCAGGTCTGCCAGCGCCCGGCTCAGGTCGGGATCATTGGACGTCTCACCGGCTTCGAATCGGACGTTCTCCAAAACCACGACCGAATCGCCCGATGCCGCGATGGCGGCCGCGACATCCGGCCCGACCACGCTATCGACCTTGGTGGTGGCGAAACCGCCTAGCTCGCCGAGCCGGGCCGCAACGGCATCCATGTTCAGATTCGGGTCGGGCTTGCCCTTCGGCCTCCCGAGATGCGAGCACACGACGACGCGCGCCCCGCGAGCCCGCAACTCGTTGATCGTCGGCAGACTCGCCCGGATCCGGAAGTCGTCGGCGACGCCGCCGGTCGAATCCAGCGGGACGTTGAGGTCGGCTCGGAGCAGAACCGTCTTGCCGGCGACGTCCAGCGTGTCCAGTGAGGGTAGGTCCAACTCAGCCGAGGCGCTGTACGAGATCGACGAGACGACTCGAGTATCCCCACTCGTTGTCGTACCAGCCGAAGATCTTCACCATGTTGCCTCCCGCCAGCGTAATCCCGGCGTCGAAGATGCAGCTATGGGGATCACCCACGATGTCGGTGGAGACGATGGGCTCTTCCGTGTAACGGAGAATCCCCTTGAGCTGGCCCTCGGCGGCAGCCTTGAAGGCGGCATTGACCTCCGCCGCCGTCACCTCTTGCTCAACGGTCGCGACGAGGTCGGTGATCGATCCGTCGGGGACCGGCACTCGCAGGGCCTTGGCCTGGAGCTTGCCGTTCAGATCCGGAAGTACGACGCCCACGGCGGCGCCGGCACCGGTCGAGGTGGGAATGATATTGGCCGCCGCCGCCCGCCCGCGACGCGGGTCCTTGTGCGGCAGATCGAGGATCTTCTGATCATTGGTGTAGGCATGAACGGTCGTGAACATGCCCTGGGTGAGGCCGAAGGAGTCGTGAAGCACCTTGGCCATGGGAGCAATGCAGTTGGTGGTGCAGGATGCGTTTGAAATGACCTTGTGGACGGCCGGGTCCAGCTTGTCGTCGTTGACGCCGAGAACCACCGAGATGTCGGCATCACCACAGGGCGCGCTGATCAGGACGTGGCCGGCTCCGGCTTCGACATGTTTGGCGGCCAGGTCGCGCTTGGTGAAGAAACCGGTCGACTCGATGACTACGTCGACGTCGAGCTCGCCCCACGGCAGGTTGTCGGGATCGCGTTCCGAGAACACCTTGAAGCGGTCGCCGTCCACGACCAGATCGCCATCGACGATTTCGACCTGGCCGCCGAATCGGCCATGAACCGAATCGTTCTTGAGCAGATAGGCAAGCGTCGTCGCATCTGTCAGATCATTGACGGCGACGATGTCGACTGGAGCATTCGACTTCTTCGCCGCCCTGAAGAAGTTCCTCCCGATTCGACCAAAACCATTGATCGCTACCTTCATCATTACCTCTTTGCTTTCTGAGTGTTAAGCCAACCGGGCCAGCACCCCGCCGAGGCGGGCCGCGTCGTGGCGGGGCCATATCGCCGTCGGGTCCACGAGATCCGCCCCGATCACATCGACGCCGTAGGTGGCGATCGTGTCTTCGTCGGCGAGTACCGCCGCCAGCGGAGGCTCGGTGGCTATGGCCGTCGTATTGGCGACGATAGCATTGGGTGGCCGCATCCCCGTCAAGCCGATGAGAGCATCGAGGTGGTCGGCACCGTCCATGCCGAGCGTCTCGCCGTCCTGAGTCATCAGATTACAGACGTACACGACTTTGGCGCCCGACTCGTTGATCGCTTCGGCTATTCCCGGCACGACCAGAACGGCCATGATAGATGTGTAGAGGCTGCCCGGCCCGAGAAGGATCTGATCGGCCTCGAGCAACGCCTCGACGGCTCGCGGGCTCGCCTCGACCTCGGCGGGCTGCACCGCCAGTTCCGTGATCTGTCCGCGCGATTGGGCGATCGCCACCTGTCCGGCGATCGGACTACCGTCGACAACCGCCTCGAGGAGAAGGCGCTGCCCGGCGGCGGGGACAACTGACCCGATGGGGCGCAACATCCGTTCGGCCTGCCGGAGCCCTTCTTCAAACGACCCTTCGATCGCCGCCAGCGCGGCGATCATCAGGTTCCCCAGAGAGTGCCCGGCAACGTCGGATTCGGTGAACCGATAGTCGAAGAGACGCTTCCACGGCGAATCATCCGGTGTCAGCGCGAGCAAGCACTGCCGAATGTCGCCGGGCGGCAATATGCCGAGCTCCGGCGCCAGCCGCCCGCTGGATCCTCCGTCGTCGGCGACCGTAACGACGGCATGGATGCTTCCGGCATAGCGGCCGGCGGCTGCCAACGCCTGGGCGAGACCATGACCCCCACCGACGGCGACGACGGCGGGACCCGATCGCGACGCATCCAACGCCTCCAGCAAGGGATCGGGCTCGAGCGAAACACCGGCTTCGAGCCCCGATGAGCGCGGATCGGGCGGCGTCACTCGGGATCCGGTATGTCGCGATGGCGCACCGCGGCCTCCACATCGAGTCCGGCAAGGCGCGCCCCGAATTCTTCGGCTATCGCTACCGAACGATGCTGGCCACCGGTGCATCCAATGGCGATGGTCAGATACGCCTTGCCTTCGGCGAAGTAACGCGGCACCAGGAACTCGAGCATCTCCCACACTCTGTCGATGAAAATGTCGGCATCTGGCTGGCCGAGCACGTATTGGCGAACATCCTGATCGAGGCCGGTCTGCGGCCGCAGCTCCGGCACCCAGTGGGGATTGGGGAGAAATCGCACGTCGAAGAGGAGGTCCGCCACCCGCGGCAAACCCTTCTTGAAGCCAAAGCTGACAACGTCGACCCGCATCCGCCGCGGCTCGTTGTCGGCGAACGCCGCTTCGACGCGGACCCGCAACTCGTGGACGTTCAGGTCGGTCGTGTCGATGATGATGTCGGCCGCGCCCCGGATGTCTTCGAAGCTGGCGCGTTCGATCGCAATCTTCTCCGCCAAGTCGCCCGATCGGACCGGGTGGGTACGGCGGGTCTCCTCGAACCGGCGCGCCAGAGTTCGATCGTCGGCGTCGAGAAACAGGATCGTCGCCCGGATGCCGCGCCGCGCCAGGTCTGCCGTCGCCGCGTTCAGGTCTGCCAGATTGATTTCACCACGGGTGTCCACGGCGATTGCCAGCTTGCGGCGGCGGCCCTCGAAAAACCCGACCTCTTCGGCGACGTTCGGAATGAGACGCAACGGAAGATTGTCGATGACGAAGAACTCGTTGTCTTCGAGAACGTTCGCCGTGACGGAGCGGCCGGCCCCCGACATGCCGGTGACGATCACGAGCTGCTGATCAGCCATTGGTGGATCCTGCCTCCAGCGTGATGAGGTAGCGCTTCATCTCGACGCCGCCGGCATATCCCCGCAGCGACCCATCGGAGCCCACTACACGATGACACGGGATCATCGGGGCGAATCGATTGGCTGCCATCGCGGCGCCCACGGCGCGGGCGGCTCCGGGGTGGCCCACCGCGGCTGCCACCGCGGCATAGGTCATTGTCTCGCCGGCCGGTATCGCCGATACGCAGCGATATATGGTTTCAGTCAGCGCGGTGGTGCCCGCCGCTCGCAACATGCCGTCCGGAGCGGCCGGCAGGGGGCCGCCGTGCCAGTACTCGGCGAGCCCTGCGGCCAGCGTCGTCGCCGCGTCCGGCGCCGGCGCCGTGCTCCGGTAGGGGGAGGGCGATCCGGGCAACCCGAGCTCGGCCACCGCATCGCCGGCGAACGCCACCCAACCGTCCCCAAATGGCGTGGGGTAGGCAATTACGGCGGCATGGCGCGCGATGTCGGTCATGGGCGCGATCGTACACAGCCGGTCGCTGATAGTGGGATCACCCGGCGCGTGACGCCGACTGCCGGGAGTCGATCTCCGGCCCCGCCTGCAAAGCCTCGTAGAGCGCCACGGCGACCCCGGCCGGAACCACCGCGGCCAGGTCGACCAGCTCCGCCGATCGCAGCTTCTTGAGCGAGCCGAACTCCCGGAGCAGCTTCTTCTTCCGCGTGGGCCCAATGCCCGGTACTCCGTCCAGCACCGAATCGACCATACGTCTACCCCGCAGGGTGCGGTGATACGTCACCGCGAAGCGGTGGGCCTCGTCGCGGACCCGCTGCAACAAGTACAGCGACTCCTCGCCGCGCGGAATGATCACCGGGGCGCTCGAGCCGGGAACGTAGATCTCCTCGAGGCGTTTCGCCAGGCCGATCACCGGGATATCGAGGTCGTACTTCGCCAGGACCTTGAGCGCCCTTCCCAGCTGGCCCAATCCCCCATCGATCACAACCAGAGACGGCGCGTAGGCGAACTTGCCGCGCTCTTCGATCGACCTCGCCTGATCACTCACGTACGCGGCGAAACGGCGATCGAGCATCTCCTCCATCGCGGCGAAGTCGTCCTGGCCGGCGAACCGCTTGATCCGAAAGCGTCGATACTCGGACTTCTTCGGCATGGCGTCCTCAAAAACGACCATCGACCCCACGGTGTCCCGCCCCTGGATGGTCGAGATGTCGTACGCCTCGATCCGAAGAGGCGGCTGCGGCAACGACAACTCCTGTTCCAGGCTGCGCAACGCCCGCGCCCGGGCGTTGTGGTCGGTGCTGCGGCGGAGACGGTGGCGGCCAAACTCCTCGCCGGCGTTGGCCTGGGCAGTCTCCATGAGCCGCCGCTTGGCGCCGCGCTGCGGCACCCGGATCGTGACGGGACCGGCGCGTCGGTCCTCGAGCCACTCGACCCAGAGCTCGGGGCTCTCCGGCATCTCCTGAACCAGCACCTCGCGGGGGGGCACGTCGTCGCCGTAGAGCTGGCCGATCATGATGCCGATCAGCTGCGCCGTCGTGACGTCCTCGACCTTGTCGACAACCATCGACCGGGTGCCGGTGACCCGACCCCGCTTCACATTGAGCATGACGAGCGCCGCCTCCAGGTCGTCCTCTTCGACCGCGATCAGGTCAAACGACTCTTTGCGCTGCGTCACCAGCTCCTGGCGAGCCATCGCCTTGGTCACCGACGTCAGCTGGTCGCGGACTCGCGCCGCTCGTTCGTATTCGAGTACGGCCGCAGCACTGTTCATCTCGGATTCGAGCTCGGCGATAACCTCATCGCCGTTGCCGTCGAGAAAGGACGCGAAACCGTCGAGGTACTGCTCGTACTTGGCCCGGTCCACCTCGCCCACACAAGGCCCGGCACAGCGCTCGATATGGAACAGAAGACAAGGCCGACCGAGGCCCTCATGCGATCGGAACTTCTGGTCGGTGCAGCTTCGGATCGGAAAGGTCCGCAGCAGCAGGTCACGCGTCTGCCGTATCGCGTAGGCGTGCGCATAGGGCCCGAAGTACTGGACACCTTTGCGCCGCTTGCCGCGCATCACCAACACCCGGGGCCACTCCTGGTTCCGGGTGATCGCGAGGTACGGGAAGCTCTTGTCGTCGCGCAGCCGGATGTTGAAGCGCGGCTGGTGCTTCTGGACCAGCGTGAACTCGA
>CAMYJM010000164.1 GCA_947258635.1 uncultured Acidimicrobiaceae bacterium | reverse complement strand
ATCTGCCGGCCGGCGTGAAGCAGACGAGCCGTCGGTTCCTCCCGGGCCAAGTCGGCTCTCGCAACAAATGTCATCGGGAGCGGAAGCTGGAGCAGCAGCGGGACATCCAGGAGTCCCTCGTGCAGCGCCACCACCAGGTAGGCCTGATCCGGCGCGATGTGAGCGAGGCCGGTCAACTGGAGGCGGACATCCAACGCCTCGAGCGCCTCGACACTCCAGCGCCGGAGTGCGCCGTCGCGCTCGTCATCGCCGGCCGCGGCGACGCGGCGAATCCGCTTGGGCGCCAGCAACCGCCGGGCCGGGATCGCTAGGCGAGCCGCGTCGCGCAAGCTGGTGGCCACCGCGTTGGGCGCGATGCGGTATTTCACCGGCAGGCCATGGTGAAGAGGCGATGGAACGCGCCGAGGGTTGGGCACGGTTCCCCGCGGGACAGTCTGGAGAACGGCTCCCGCGCCGGGTGCATGCGGAAATCCCGGTCCAGGTGGTACTGCCCGGCGTTCCGGACGGCTTGGTGCGCCATGACAGCGACAACGGTCCCAGGTCGCCGTTTAGTCCGCCAGTTCGGGAATGGGGCGGGTCAGTTCGGGTAGACCAACTCGATCTCGTTGCTGCCGCAAGTGCTGCACTTCAGCGTCGGCCCAATTCGCTTCGGAGTATTCGATGGTCCCGGCGCCCGCAACGGGACTGCAGATACGGCACGACGGGGACCCAGCAGCTGACCGCCGCCGGTCCGTGCGGTGAGGTCGGTGCCGCATGACGCGCACATCCGGGTGCCGGGGTGATGACTGGAACCGCAGCTGGGGCACGTGCGCCATTCATGCTGTGCCGCCGGCGTGAGGAGGTCCTCAGCTTCGGAGTCGTCCTCCATCTTGGGGACCTCGAAGTAGCTGATTGCCGTCTCCGCTTCGACTGCCTCTATGGGTGTCGCGAACGCCGGCTCCAGGGGCTGGGCGGGCATCAGAGCGCGGGCTGCCGTGTTCATCGGGATGATGTCGCCGTCTCCGGCGAGGTCGAAGAGCCCGACGTTCTGGCTGCCGCTGAAGCCGATCGCTCCGTTGCTGAAGCCGGTTGTCGAGAAGAGCAGCGGGCTGAGCCCGGCTTCTTCGGTGACTCGGAGCAGAGCGAGAACGGCCCCCTGACTGACCGGCCCGGTGTTGATGCGAACCCGGGCGATGTGGGTGCTGCTGCGCAACTCGACCACTCCGTCCGCGGGTTCCTTGATCGCGGTAGTGCGCAGGCCGATATGGTCGAGCCAGCGCTGCGTGGCGTGATACGCCTCGGTCAGCGACAGCCGGGGCTGATTCTGCGGCTTCAGCGTCATGGGATTCCGGTGGTAGAGCGTGCTCCCCTTGTATCGGCATCCCAACTCACGACTCAAGGCCCGTCACGACCCTGGCTCTTTCCTGCGGGCGTTGCGAGTCCGGAGCCGGGGGGCGGCTACGCCGCTACTGCGGGGCGGCAGACCAGGCAGGCGCGGAAGCCGGCCCGATGGGCGGCGGCGGCGCTGCGCAGCTCGACGCGGTTGGCCTCCTTGATGCGAGTGGCGTGGTGGCACGTTGGATGGCAGTAGATGTTGGTGGTGGCACTGCCGATGTAGCGCACACCGCGCTCGGCCGCATCGTCGATGGCGTCGGGATCGAGGCCCTCGGCGCGCAGCAGATCTCGTTTCATTCTCGGGCCGTACGCGTATTGGCCGACGGTCCCGTCGCTGCGGCCGACCCGGTGGCAGGGGATCAGCACCGGAACCGGGTTCTTGTTGAGGGCCGACCCGACCGCCCGGGTTGCCCCCGGCTTACCGATCTCGCGCGCCACCCATCCGTAGGGGCGCAACTGACCCGGGGGAATCTCCGCCGTCTTGCGCAACACCGCCTGCTGGAACTCGCTGAGCTTGCTGAGGTCCACCGGCAGGCGGCCCAGCTTGCCGGACCCGAGCGCCGCCTCAACCTGGCGGCGCCACTTGGCGGGCAGTCCTTGCGGGATCGGTGCCAGCGGGCCGGCGGAGTGCTCCTCGAGAAACCGCGCCTCCTCGGTCACCGGGGCCACGGCGTAGATCCCGGCGCTACTCCAGCCGATCAGGAGTTCGCCCGTGGGGCCGTCGACGGTCCCGTAGAACCTTCCCGTCCCCGTTGCGGCCAGCACGTTCGTAACGAGCGCATCGGGGGCCGTCGTTGCCAGGGCTGCGAGCCGGCGGGCGATATCTGTCATGGGGACTCCTCCTCGGAAATGATTCTGCGCAGAGCCGCCAGGCCCCGGCTCACGTCGGTCTTCGTAGTGCCTACGGGGCGGTCGGTGGCCGTGGCGATCTCCTGATAGCTGAGCCCGACGACGTGGCGCAGCACCACGGCGACCCGCTGTGCCTCGCTCAGCCCCGCCAGGCGCTGCTTCCAACCGTCGAGCATCACTCCATTCACGGCCTCCTCCTCGGCCGCGGCGCCACCGGACTTGTCAAACGACAGCTGCACCGTCTGCGGGCGCCGCGATCGGGTGCGTGCCCAGTTGCGGCACAGGTTGAGAGCGATCGTCCACAACCACGGACTCACCTGGAGCGATTCGATCCGATCCGCGGTATAGGTCTGCAAGGCCCGGTGGGCCCGGATGAAGGCTTCCTGGGTGATGTCCTCCGCGTCGCTGGCACCGACAAACGAGCGACACGCCGGACGAATGTCGACGTCGAGCGGTTCGCGACCATCCGGGGAGTCCGCGTGAGAGCGAACAACACGACGATCACACTCCCTGCAACAAGTGTTGCACCCGGCGGTGTGTGGCGTTCATTCGAGGAGGAGGTCCCTGACGACCTCGAGACCGACGGGCCCGATGTCGAGCAAGTTGGCATGGAACTCCTTGGCGTCGAAACCGCCGCGGGCTTCGAGGGCGGCGCGAATCTCGAGTATCTCCCGCTCGCCGACTTTGTATGCAATGGCCTGGCCCGGCCATCCGAGGTACCGGGTCACCTCCGACTCGGCGTACTTGGTCTCCAGCGTTGCGTACTCCTCGAGCATCTCGACACCGAGCTCAAAGCTCCAATCCTCTCCGGGGTGGAACGGCTGGTCCTGCGGGATCGGCAATTCGAGGTGGGAGCCGATGTCGATGACAACGCGGCAAGCTCGCAGCATCTGGGCCGAGAGGAAGCCGAAGACGTAGTCGGGTTTGTCGAGGAATCCCATCTGTTCCATGAGCAGCTCGGCGTAGAGCGCCCAGCCTTCGCCGAGACCCGGATACCAGACGAACACGCGATGGAATCGCGAAAGCTTGTCGGCTCGGGTCAGCTGGGTGCCGACCTGGAGGTGATGGCCGGGGAACCCCTCGTGGTAGAGGGTCGAGACCTCGTCGTAGAGGGGGAAGGGCCCGGGGTTGTCACCGTGCGACCACCATACGGCTCCGGCCCGGGTGTAGTCCTCGCTGGGGCCCACGTAATAAGCCCCCAGCGGGCCCCCGGGCTTGGCCAGCCTGACATCCACCTGGCGAATGGCGTCGGGCACATCGAAATGGCTTCCTTCGAGTCTTTCGAGGGCGATTGCATTGCGTTCCTCCATGAACCTGATGAAGTCGTCGCGGGTAGCGGCTGCGCGCGCCGGGTCCGTCTTCAGGATCTGCAACACATCGGGAATCGTGGCGCCGGGGGAGATCTCGTCGGCCACCTCTTCCATCCGGGAGCGGAGGCGGGCCACCTCGTCCCAACCCCACGCATAGGTGGCTTCGGGGTCGATGCCCATGCCGAGGAAGCGGCGCGCCCCGCGCAGGTAGCGCTCCCTGCCGACTGCATCCTTCTCGACGGCGTGCGCCAGGTAGGTCTCCGTCAGCCAGTCGCCGAACTCCGCTTGGGCCGTACGCGCTGCGGCCACCGCGGCGGCGAGGCGCGGCGCCAGGTCGGCCCGATTGACGTCAGATTCGGCCAGCTCGGCGGGGAGAGTCTCGAAGGCCGAGTCGTCGGAGGCGGCGACGCGCGACTGCTCGGCAACGGTGGTCACCTGGCGGCTGGCGACGGTGAGCTCCTTGGCGATGCCCTGGGCCAGGGTCTCGCGGTAGCCGTCGAGGACGGTCTTCATGGTGCCAAGGCGTGTGCAGATGTTGGTCCAGCCTGCAGCGGACGTCTTGTCCATGTGCTCGACGATGTCGACGATCGTTTGCGCCTCCGATGCGATCGAATCGAGGTCGCGCAAATGGTCTTCTGCCTCGTACCAGGCAATCGTGTCCGCCAGGAAGCTGCCCACCGCCTGGAAGGCGAGGCGCTCCCATTTGGTTTCCGGCGGGGGGAGCTCGGCGACACGTTCCACCATGCCGCGGTAGTGCGCCAGGGCCGCCTCGTGGCCGGCGGGGCTCAGGTCGGGCCAGCGGTGATCGTTGCCGGCTACACCGGCGTAGGTGGCCCAGGTTGGCGCCAGCGCGGCTACTTCGTCGACGAAGTCGGCGCTCAGGGCGAAGATGGGATGGGATTGTTCAGGCAACCAGGAACCCCCGGCGGAGTCGTGATCCTCAGAATCTAGTTGGCTCCGAGTGGTTCGGACCTATCGGCAAGTCGCCGCCCTCTCGCCACGCAGCCCCACGCCGCGGTAGCTAGGCGAATACGGTGTCGGGCTTGGCTTCGAGCTCGCCGTCGACGTAGATGTCGACCTTTTCGTTGTAGAAGCTCACGTAGCCGGCGATGCGGTTGGATTCCTCGACGGGGAACGGGTACCACCAGACGAGATCGGGATGGACCGTGCCGTTCACGGTGACGTTGTAGTAGCGGGCATCGCCCTTGTAGGGGCAGGAGGTGATGAGGTCGCTCGAGGTCAGCAGCTCCATCTTCACGTCGCCCTTTGGTATGTAGTAGCGGACGGGTAGCCCGGTTTCGAACAGCAATCGGGGCTGGCTGGTGTCGGCGACGGTGACTCCGTCGATCTCGACCCGAATGTGACGCGAGCTGGGGAGAATGTCGATGCGGGCGTACGGATCACGGGCATGCACGTATACCTCTTCCTCTTCCTCGTACCAGCCGTCCAGCGACGGCCAGTCGAAGCGGATGTGATCGATGAGCTCTTCGATCGGAGACTCGCGATACCAGGCGGCAGCATTGGGGCGCTCGGTGCCGCCGACTTTGATGTTGTGCAGCGCGGATTCGCCTCGGCTCGGTGAGCGATTGGTCTCACCCGACGNNCAAACCAGCAACGTGTTGTCGGACTCGGCGACGATCTTGCCGGCGAGCGTGGCGCGGATCCTCTTCTGCCCCGGCTCGACGCGGACTCGGCCCCGCTTCTTGGAATCGGCCATCGGTGCTACTCCCTGCTTCAACTCGTCGCGACCGTACAGCAACGTCTGGTCGTGGCAACCTACCCGGGTCTTCGGCCATTCCGTCGAGAGACGGAAGATCGACAATTCGGCCGGCTGATACAGTGCCGCCAGATTCCGGCGGGGAAGGGCCCTCGAGTGCGCATACTGATTGCC
This sequence comes from uncultured Acidimicrobiaceae bacterium, assembly GCA_947258635.1. Lineage (GTDB taxonomy): Bacteria > Actinomycetota > Acidimicrobiia > Spongiisociales > UBA5794 > JAHEJX01. The sequence goes on along the minus strand of CAMYJM010000164.1, from coordinate 5,966 downwards.
GACAAGTTCCCCGGTGACGCTATGGACGCATTGCGCGCCGGCGGACATGACGTCGAGTTCGCCCCCGATCTCGATGAAGACGGCCTGGTCGCGGCGCTCGATGGCTACCAGGCCCTCGTGGTGCGCAGTACCCGGGTGAGCGCGGCGGCGATCGACGCCAACCATGATCTGGAGCTGATCGTCCGCGCCGGCGCCGGTACCAACACCATCGATGTTGCCGCCGCCACGAGGAACTCCGTCGTCGTCTGCAACACCCCGGGCAAGAACGCCGCCGCGGTCGCCGAACTGGCGATGGGGCTGATTCTGGCAATCGACCGGAACATCCCCGACAACGTCGCCGAGTTGCGCGCCGGCACCTGGAACAAGAAGCTGTGGTCCCAGACCCGGGGATTGAAGGGCCGCACTCTGGGCATAGTCGGCTTCGGCGACATTGGGGCCGAGGTGGCTCGACGGGCCGCCGCGTTTGGGATGGCGATCGTGACCGGTAACCGGTCGGGGCGCAGCGAGGAGGCATTGCAGCGCATGGCGCAGTTGGATGTCACGACCGTAGCGGGCCTCGAGGGTATGTTCGCCGTCGCGGACGTTGTCAGCATTCATGTGCCGTCGGTTCCCGGCACGGCCGGCATGATCGGCCGCGAGCTGCTCGAACACGTCCGGCCCGGCACGGTCATCATCAACACCTCGCGTGGTGAGATCATCGACGAGGAGGCGTTGCTCGAAGTGATCGACGAGAAGGACCTTCGCCTTGGCGTCGACGTTTACCTCGACGAGCCCGGGGCCGGCGAGACCACGTTTGACTCGGCTTTCGCCCGTCACCCCCGCGTGTACGGCACGCATCACATCGGTGCCTCCACCGAACAGGCCCAACGAGCTGTCGCCGAACAAGTCGTCTCACTGATCGAATCCTTCGCCGCCGGCCACATCCGCAACCAGGTCCACGGCTGAGGCGTCGCGGCCGGACCTGTCCGGCTTGTCTCTCCCCCCGTTTCACGACGGAGTCGGGGAACGTTTGGGGGGAGTGGCGACGAGGTACGAGGAGCCGAGGGGGGCGGGAATCCTTCGATTCCTTTGTAGTTGCTACGCAACTCCTGGTGGAGGCGCGAGACCCACGTCTCGCGTCCCCCAACACTCGCTGCGCTCGCGGGGGAGGAGACAGGTAGGGGGCGCGTTGCTTTCCCTGGTTCTCGGTTTGAGCGCTCTGTCGCCGGCCGCGAGGTGGGCCGTGTAGACGGGAGCCACCTCCCGCCCGCGCCCCCCCCTTCCCACCCTTCGGGCGGTGCCCCTCCCCCCTCCGGGGGGAGCCACCAGGTGAGCTCGCCTGAGCGCCACTTTGCCAGACGGGCTCTTCTGCGTCTTATGCTGGCGGCATGGATTCGTATCACATGACGCCGGATGAGTTTCGGGCCGCCGGGGGCGAGTTGATCGAATGGATCGCGCAGTACATGGAGACGGTCGAGAGCCGGCGGATCTCACCGGACGTCAAGCCGGGAGAGGTCATGGCCGGGCTGCCTCAGGAGGCGCCCGAGGAGCCGGAGCCATTCAGTGCCATCGTCGCCGACCTCAACGACATCATCATGCCCGGCGTCACGCATTGGCAGTCACCCGGTTGGTTCGCCTACTTCCCGGCGAACAGCTCCGGGCCGGGGATTCTCGGCGATCTGGTTTCGTCGGGCCTCGGCCAGCAAGGGATGCTGTGGGCAACGAGCCCGGCGGCCACCGAGCTCGAGATGTTGGTCGTCGATTGGCTGGTGGATCTGCTCGGTCTGCCCGCCGGCTGGAAGACGGCCGGACCCGGCGGTGGCGTCATCCAAATGAGTGCCTCGGATTCGACCCACACCGCGCTGGTCGTGGCTCGCCACCGCAAGAGATCCGTCGCCGCCGCCGCCGACATGGTGGCTTACACGTCATCGCAGGCCCACTCCTCGATCGAGAAAGGCGCCAATGTGGCCGGGTACGGGCACGTCCGGCTCATCGCGGTCGATGGCGAATACGCCATGCGCCCCGGGGACCTCGAGTCCGCCATCGCCACCGACCGGGCGGCGGGCCTCACCCCGGCGTTCATCGGATCGGCGGTGGGTACCACAGGGACGACTGCAGTCGATCCCGTGCGCGGCATCGGTGACATTGCGCGGCGCGAGGGGGTGTGGCATCACGTCGACGCCGCCTACGCCGGCAGCGCGATGATCTGTGAGGAATTCCGCCACCACCAAGACGGGCTCGAGCTCGTCGACTCCTACACGTTCAACCCGCACAAGTGGATGTTCACCAACTTCGACTGCAACGTTTTCTATGTCGCCGACCGCGAGCCCTTGATCGACGCCATGAGCATCACGCCACCGTATCTGCGCAACCGGGTGTCGGACTCCGGTGATGTCATCGACTACCGAGATTGGCACGTACCGTTGGGACGCCGGTTCCGGGCTCTCAAGCTGTGGTTCGTGCTGCGCTCATACGGCGCGGCGGGTATCAGACACCACATTCGCGAGCATGTCCGGCTGGCCCGATGGCTGGAAGCGCGCATCGCGGCCGACGACCGATTGGAGATCGTGGCGCCGACACCCTTCGCGCTGGTGAGCTTCCGTCACACCGCCGGCAACGACGCCACGGCGGCGCTCGCCGAGGCGATCAACGCCTCCGGCCATTCCTACATCACGGCTTCGCTGCTCGACGACGTGTCGTTCATCCGGGTCTCCATCGGTCAGACCTCCACGACGGAACGGCATGTGAAGCGGTTGTGGGACCTGATCGCCGGCGAGGCGTAACCTGCGGGCTGATGGACGGCACCGCAACTCCGCACGAACTGACCCGATTGACGCGTCGGGGTGAGTCAACCCGGACTCGTGACCTCCTCGTGACCGAGGCCCCGGTGGAGTTCCGGCTCGGCGGGGTTCCGTTGGCGGTCCTGATGCGGACTCCCGGCCACGACGAGGAGCTCGGCCTCGGGTTTGCCATCACCGAAGGCATCGTCCTCGGCCCCGATGAGGTGGCGGGGGTCGTGCCGGCCGGCGACCCCGACGATGGTGACCGCTGGTCGCTCGTTCTGCGCGACGGCGTGACCGTCGATCCGGAGCAGTTCCGCCGCAATCTCTACACGACATCGTCGTGCGGGGTGTGCGGCAAGGCGTCGATCGATGCGGTGCGGGTGGCGGCCATGCGACCGCCGCCCGGCCCGCGGATCTCGACCGAGACGCTGTTCGGCCTGGTCGACACCATGCGGGCCGCCCAACACAGTTTCACCGCGACGGGAGGGATTCACGCCGCCGCCCTGCTCACGGCAGAGGGCGAGCTCATCGTCGTGCGTGAGGACATCGGACGCCACAACGCGGTCGACAAGGTGGTGGGCCATGCCTCGCGACTCGGCTGGCCGATAGGGGAGCGGATCCTGCTGATATCGGGACGGGTGAGTTTTGAGATGGTGCAGAAAGCCGCCGTGGCGGGGATCCCAGTGGTAGCGGCAGTGTCGGCCGCGTCGTCGCTGGCGGTGGAACTGGCCGAGGAGTTGGGACTGACCGTTGTCGGCTTCCTCCGCGCCGACTCGTGCAACGTGTACACAGATCCGGGGCGGATCTCCTAGAGGCGATCCGGGGGTAGTGTCGACAGGGTCCCCACGCCCCGCTCAAGGTATACCATTCACTCATGGCTGTAGATCTCGCTGGATTCATCACGTATCTCAAAGACCACGCCGTCGAGCACGGCTTCCATGTTCACGACGAGCGTCACTTCATCGAGAGCTTCTCGTTGCGCCAGGCCTGGGAGGTCGACATGCACCCCGATTTCGCCTGCGACGGACCGCTCGACCTCAATATGGCGTTCGACGTCGAGCCGCGGACGCTGCTGGCGCTGGAGGATGCCGCTCTCGAGACCGACGAGCTGGAGGACCCGGAAGGGCGCTTCAACGTTCCGCTGCTGTTCAACTGGTCGTTGCCGCCGCTGGGCTCTCCACCGGATCTCGTGGTGTTGTCCGCCGAGCTGTCGGGCGTTGCGGGAATCGACCTCCCGATCGAGGTATCGGCGGTCGACTCTTTCGATGCGCTGGCCGACAAGCCGTCCCGGCGCCTCAGCATGGTGGGCAAATTCGACGTGCCGCTGATCGACGTGATGTACGGCCGCGAGAAGCTGTGCGATGTGCTCGACAGATCTCGCGAAGTCAGCGAGTCGATCCTGCGTATGGCTGAAGACTGGAAAGTGCTCGACCCGGAGCCACAATGATCCGGCAGGCCGTCACCCGTGAGGATTTCGCGGCCGCCGCCGGTCTCATGCAGGAGTACATCGACTGGTTGCCTTTCGAGCTGGATTTCCAGGACTACCAGACGGAGTTGGCAGACGTGGCGGCGCACTACACGCCGCCCGGAGGCGCCGTCTTCGTGGCCTCCGCAGAGACGGGAGAGCTGCTGGGCGTCGTCGGTGTTCGCGCCATCGGTGACGGCATCGCCGAGTTGAAGCGCCTGTTTGTTCGAGAAGAGAGCCGGGGAACCGGGCTGGGTCGCCGGCTGGCTGAGCGCGCCGTTGCGTTCGCTCGTGACGCCGGGCACGCCGCGATGCGGCTCGATTCGGATCTGGAGTCGATGCCGGTTGCCAACCACCTCTACGAGACGCTCGGCTTCGCGGACATCCCGCGTTACCGGGAGAACCCGCTGCGCTGCTCGCGCTTCATGGAGCTCCCGCTGTAGCCCGGGACCGCGCTCGTCGGCTCCTACACTTGCCTCGTGAGCGATCTCGCCGCCAGAGTGGCAGTTGTGACCGGGGCAGCTTCGGGGATGGGCAATGCGTCGGCCGTGGTCCTCGCCGAGCGGGGAGCGACCGTCGTTCTCGTCGACGTGAACCCGAGCCTCGAGGCGTTCGCGGCCGAAGTCGACGGCATCGCCCACGTCGGTTCTGTCGCCGATTCGGCATTCTGCGACGGCGTCATCGCCGCGACCGAGGAGACCTGCGGCGCAGTCGACATCCTGGTGAACGCCGCCGGGACGATCGTTCGGGCCGATGCGGTGGACACGTCCGACGCGGACTGGCACCGCATCTTCAGCGTCAACGTCGATGGAGTCTTCTACATGAGCCGGGCGGCCGTGAGCGGCATGGTTGCCCGCGGGCGCGGTTCCATAGTCAACTTCGGTTCGATCTGGGGGGTTGTCGGCGGGCCCGGCCACTCGGCCTACGCAGCTACCAAGGGCGCAGTGCATCAGCTCACCAAGTCGATGGCGCTCGAGCACGCCCGCCAGGGGGTCCGTGTCAACGCCGTGGTGCCCGGCGAGATCCGCACCCCGATGCTGTCCTCGGAACGGGCGCGCCCGCCGACCGAAGATGAGCTACACGCTCTCGCCGACCGGGCGGTACCGATGGGCCGGCTCGGAGACCCGCGGGAGGTGGCAGAAGTTGTGGCGTTCCTCGCTTCCGACGCGTCGAGCTACATGACGGGCTCACTGGTGACCGTCGACGCCGGGTATACGGCACGATGACCGGTTTCACCGACAAGGTCGTGCTCATCACGGGCGGCAACTCCGGGATCGGCCGGGCGGCGGCGCTGCAGTTCGCCGCCGCCGGGGCCAAGGTGTTGATTGCGGCGCGCCGCCTCGACGAGTCGCGGGCGGTCGTCGCCGAGATCGAGGCCGCCGGCGGCGCGGCTCATGCCGTGGCCTGCGATGTCACGAAGCCCGCCGACTGTGACGCCGCGGTCGAAGCTTGCCTCGATCGTTTCGGGCGGCTCGACGTGCTGTTCAACAATGCCGGGATCATCTATCGGGACATATCGGCGCTCGATACGACCGACGAGCAATGGGCGCAGACGATGGCGGTCAATGCGACGGGCACGTTCCTCATGTCGCGGGCCGCAGTTGCCGTGATGGCGGCTCGCGGTGGGGGAGTGATCGTCAACAACGCCTCCTACTTCGGCCTCGTCGGCGGCCGGGGTGTCGCCGCCTACAGTGCCGCCAAGGGGGCAGTGGTGCTCCTGACCAAGGCGATGGCGCTTG
>CAMYJM010000163.1:1683-8002 GCA_947258635.1 uncultured Acidimicrobiaceae bacterium | reverse complement strand
GATGGGGCGGTGCGGCGGGTGAACGTCTTCGTTGCGCACGAATTCGGCGGCGATGGGGCCTGAGGAGGCGACTATGTACCGCTGTCGAGCGCACGAACACTTTCGAAAGCGGTGTCGTAGGCGGGGGCGACTTGGCTCCAGTCGAAGGCGGCCATGACGGGGCGGAGCTCTGCGACCACGGCTGCCCGCTCCGCGGGGTTGTCGAGGGCCCAGCGCAGCCGGTCGACCAATTCCCCCTCGGAGTACAGGCAGGCCGCGTGGTGCGCGAGGGGGATCCGCTCCGGGTAGACCAGTCGGTCGGGTAGCACCGGGAAGGCACCCGCATATATCGCCTCAGTGATGGCAATCCCGAAGAACTCCTGGGTAGCAGTCGAGACAACGATGTCCGCTGAGGCGAGCAGCCGGATGTAGTCGGCGTCCGGGGCATGGCCGACGTGGAGCATCCTCTCGGGCAACGCGTCTTGCAGCCTGGTGAAATCGGGAAGCTCGCCGATCTGCTCCCCCGCCAGGGCGATATCGAAGTCGTGGGTGGCTGCCAGGTCGATCATGGCGTCGGCAAAAGGGGCCGGCCCCTTGTCGAAGTCCCACCTCTGGTTCCACAGGATCAGCGGTCGGTCCGCCTTGGACGAACGGACGCCCTCGAGGCGCGCCAGATCTACTCCGACCGGGAGGATGCTCGACTTCTCTCTCACGGCAGGAAGCAACGCAGAGTGCCGGTAGTCGGGGAACCGCTTCAACAGGGCACCAACCCCGTCGAACCAGGCGTCGTAGTGGAACCGGGAGTTGAAAAACACCGCGTCGGCGACGTGCATCGAACCCCAGTTGATCATGGCATACGCCTCATCGACGTTGTCACGGGGCGAGATTGGATAGCTGAGCTGGTTCTCGTGCATGTAGAGCACCACCGCCGCATCCGCACGCGCCCGGCCAACCGCGCCGAGGAACGCCGCCAGGTGAACCATGTCGGAAGCGAGGATCAGGTCGAACGGGCCGTGGCTCTCGACGTGGGTGGCAAACTCGCCGGCCAGCGTCAGGTAGCTGCCGTGCATGCGCCACTTCCAGAACCGGGCATCGTGTGTGACGAGCACCACCTCATGAACCGAATGGTCCCGATAGCCCTCGGCCCAGGCTTGGTGGGACCCCCCGAAGTACGGCTCAATGATCGCGATGCGCATGGCGGGACCTTAGAGAGCGAGTGCGTCATCGGCCCCCGGTTCTTGCGGACATCCGCGCCGATATTGGCGCGGATGTCCGCAAGAACGGGGGGTTTTAGATCTCCTTGCGGCCCGACAGGGCTCGACCGAGGGTGATCTCGTCGGCGTAGTCGAGGTCGCCACCCACCGGCAGGCCGCTGGCAAGCTGGGTGACCCGAACGTCGAGAGGCTTGAGGAGCTTGGCCAGGTAGAGCGCCGTGGTGTCTCCCTCAACTGTGGGGTTGGTGGCGGCGATCACCTCGACGACGCCTTCGAGGTCGAGACGGGCCACCAGCTCCCGCATCCGCAGCTGATCGGGCCCGATGCCCTCGATCGGTGAGATCGACCCGCCGAGCACGTGATAGCGGCCGTTGAATTCCTGGGTCCGTTCGAGGACGGGTATGTCCTGGGCACGTTCTACGACGCAGATCACCGTCGGATCACGACGCACGTCCACACAAATCGAGCATTGCTCTTCGGCGGTGACGTTGAAGCATCGGATACACAGCCGCACCTGATCGCGCATCTCAATGATTGCATTGCCGAGGTTCTCGGCGTCGGCCCTCTCCGCGTTGAGGAGGTGGAAGGCCAGGCGCTGGGCGCTCTTGCGACCGATGCCGGGCAAGCGGCTCAACTCATCGATGAGGCGTTGAACCGGTGGCTCGAACATCAGCCGAGGAGCCCGCCCAGGTCCATTCCGCCGCCGAGTCCGCCCATGGCCGCCGCCGCCTCGTCGGTGGCGGCCTGCGTTGCCTGATTGACCGCAGCTACCACGAGGTCGCCGACGAGTTCCGGGTCCTCCGGATCGAGGACCGACGGATCGAATTCCACCGAGACCAGCTCAAGAGAGCCCTTCACGGTGGCCTTGACCACGCCGCCGCCGGCAGTGCCGACGTACGTCTTCTGGGCCAGCTCGGCCTGCGCCTTCTGCATCTGGCTTTGCATCTGCGCCGCTTGCTTCATCAGCGACTGCATGTCTTTTGGCATTCGTCCCATGGACGTGAGGCTAGCGGCTGGGGCCGGGGTATCGGGCGCACGGGTATTGGTGGCTACGAGTCCAGCCCGACCCCAGCGAGGCCGATACTCTCAGCACTGTGTCGGATATTGCACGTTTCATCGACGCGACGGACTCACCCGACCCACGGGTCGATTACCCGGAGATCGTCCGGGAGTTCTTGGACATGGGCTTTGTCCAGGTTGGACGAATCCTTCTCGAGCCGACCCGGGGCACCCACGACGACACCGCCGCCGAATACAGCCACGAAGAGCGGGAGAAGTACCTCGCCCACTGTGACGTGCCGACGCCGATACTGCGGGCGCCCGATCGGAGCGCGTTCGTCGACGTGTCATGGTTCTGGGATGCGCCATCGGTGAGGCTCAGGTCCGAGCTGACGGACGGGTCGGCGGTCGAAACCAACCGGCTCTGGGAGAATCCGCCAGGCTTGCCGAGAAAGCTGGCCAGATACTGGAGACGGTTCGATATCTCCAAGGACATGACCAAGCGCAGCACGCCGCCAGGGGGCCGTTCGACCGAGATCGTTGCCACGCGGGACGCGGCGGCTCAATGGCGACAGCATCAGGCGCACGTCGCCCGGTACGCCGCCGAACGGCACACCGAGGTGGGCCAACTGGGGGGCATCGAGCACGCCCTCGACCTGGCGCGACGCCTCTTCCGGCACGATACGGCCGTCGAGCGGCGCACGGTCGGCTTCTGGAAGCCGCTGGTTCTCACCTACGGCATCATCGGCCTTCTACTGATACTCGCGCTGCATGTCGCCGGACAGAGGGTGGCGGCGATCGGGACGGCTCTCGGGCTCGCGCTGCTCACACCACTTGTCGTACGGCTCGTGATCTCACGAGTCCGCATCCTTCCCCAAAGGCTGCGGCCCCCCTTCATCTGAGACCACCGCCGCCAGGAAACCCGCCACCATCCCGATCTCGTGTGGTCGGTAATTGACTACTGTCACCGGCGTGGAATACCAGGCGCTATATCGCAAGTACCGGCCGCAGAGGTTTGCCGAGGTGGTCGGACAGGACCACGTCACCAAGACGCTGTCGCGCGAGGTCGTCGAGGGCAAGGTGGCCCACGCCTACTTGTTCGCCGGGCCCCGCGGCACGGGGAAGACGACATCGGCCCGGCTGCTGGCCAAGGCCCTCAACTGCGCCGACCTGGGCGCAGACGGCGAACCGGACAACGAGTGCGCCTCGTGCATAGGGATCGCCGAGGGTACGTCGCTCGACGTCATCGAGCTCGATGCCGCCTCCCACAACAAGGTCGAGGACATCCGCGAAATCCGCATGAACGTCGGCACTGTGGCCGCCGCCGCCGGATCGCACCGCATCTACATTCTCGATGAGGCGCACATGCTGTCGCGAGCTGCCGGCAATGCCCTGCTCAAGACATTGGAGGAGCCGCCGGCACACGTGATATTCGTGCTGGCGACAACAGAGCCCTACAAGCTGCTCGACACGATCCGGAGCCGTAGTCAGCGGTTCGATTTCCACCCGGTCGCCGCCGAGACTCTGGTCGACTACCTGATGGAGATCGCGGCTCGTGAGGGCTTCCAGCCGGAGGGCAGCGGCCTGGCAACCGTCGCCGCTCACAGCGGCGGTTCGGTGCGTGACGCCCTTAGCCTGCTCGAACAGGTGGCAGCGCTCGGCGGCGGATCGGTCACCACCGAGCTGGCCGGCAGGGCGCTGGGGCTCGCCGATCCCGAGGCCTTCTCCACGCTGGCCGCCGCGGTGGGACAGCAGGATGCGCCCGCCGCCCTCGGGCTGGTGGCGCGGCTCGCCTCCCAGGGGGCCGACCTGCGCCGCTTCGTCGCCGAGTCGATCGGCTTCTTCCGCGGCATCTTCCTGGCGCAGTACGCCCCAAATCTGGAGGAAGTGGCCGACGAGCCCCACGGAACCCTCGACGAATGGCGCCGCTTTGCCTCCGAGCTCAGCTCGAGCGAGGTGCTGCGCGCCGTTGACCTGTTGGGCGAAGCCCTCCAGGAGGTGCGCTCGGGCCGCGAGGAGCGGCTGGTCATCGAGCTGGCCCTCCTGCGGCTCACCCGGCCCGAGACGGCCCCCGATGTCGACTCGCTGATGGCGCGAATCGGTCGCCTGGAAGCCCAGCTGCGCGACCTGCAGCGGGGGGCACCGGCGGCGGAGACCGAGTCGGCGGCGGCTACCGAGTCGGCAGCCGCCGCGGAGCCGACCCCGGCTGAGACGGAGGAAGCCGCAGCGAGTCCGCGGCCGGTGCAGCCGGAGACGAGCGACGCCGATATCGCCCCCGTGCAGGAGGAGCCGGCGACAGCCGCCCCGGCGCCGCCCTCCAGCCCGGTTCCCGACGAGGCTCTCGCCGTGGATTTACCCGCCTTCGAGTCGGCGTGGCCGGTGATCGTCGCTCGGGTCCGCGACGAGCTGGGACCGAGCCGCCATGCCCTGCTCAAAGAAGCCGTGCCGGCGGCGGCGCAGAACGGGTTGGTCACACTGCATCTGCCGAGCCATCTCCCCTTCCATCTGGATCGGCTGCAAGCCGACACCGAGCTGCAGGAAGCGCTGGTGGCGATCGCCGCCGACAGCTTGGGTGCGAGGATCACACTGCTCTTTGCCTCAGCGGACGCCGCGGCCGAGCCCGTCCCGGCCCCGGACCGGGCGCCCGACAAGGACACGATGCTCGAGGAGGGCGACGACGAGACGGACGCAGCCGCGCTCGTAGTTGACATCCTCGGCGGCGAGATCATCAGCGAGTGACTCCGTTGCGCCTCGGCATTGATCTCGACGGAGTAGTCGCCGACTTCAACGCTGGTTGGATGGCGCGCTTCAACCGGGAATTCGGCACCGACCTGAACCCTGCTCTGGTGCAGAAATGGGACGGGCTCGCCGATCTCACCCACTTCGATCACATGGGACAGTTTTGGCGTTGGGCCCGCAACGAGGAGGGGTCCTCGATCTTCCGTGACTTGCCGCTTATCGAGGGAGCCGCCGTCGCGCTGGCCGAACTCGCCCGCGACCACAACATCGTCATCATCACCGCCAAGCCGCGCTGGGCGATCCACGACACCTACGCCTGGCTGGCCGACAACCAGATACCAACCCGGGAAGTCCACATCACGTCGGAGAAGTGGAAAGTGCCGTGTGACGTCTACGTCGAGGATTCGCCGACTCAACTGGCCGAGATCGCGGCGAAACGCCCCGAGGCATTGGTGGTTCGGTTTGTCCGACCGTGGAACCAACCGCTGCCCCGGGCCGTGGACGTCACCAGCTGGCCAGAATTCACGACGCTGATCGCGGCTGGAGCCGGCGTTCGCTAGCCCCCGACACGAACGGTGCGCGAGACGCCCAGGCTGCTGATGAGCCTCGAGAGCGGGCCCTTGCCCGGCTCACCGGTGATGATGCGGCGGCGCACCGTACCCGAAACCGCGTCGATGACGAGCACGGTCACCATGACCACGATCAACGTCATCCCCGCCTGCGGAAAGTCTCGGAACTTCAGGAAGGAGAAGAGATCGGCGCCGATGCCGCCGGCCCCAATGATGCCGAGCACTGCCGAGGCCCGAACGTTGATCTCGAACCGGTAGAGCCAGTAGGCGAGGATATTGGGCATTGCCTGGGGCAAGACCCCAAAACGGATCGTCGAGAGCCTGGTGCCGCCGGCGGCCTTCATCGCCTCGAGGGGGCCCTCGTCGATGCCCTCGATCACCTCGGAGGTGAGCTTGCCGAGGGTGCCGATGGAGTGCAGGCCCAGTGCCAGGGTTCCCGTGAACGGACCGAGACCGAATGCCGGGATCAGCATGATGGCCAACACCAGTTCCGGGAAGGCGCGGATGGCGCTCAGCGTCGCTCGCACCGGGGTCGCAACCCAGCGCGGGGCCATATTGGTGGCAGCCAGGAAGCCCAGAATGAAGGAGAAGAGCGCGCCGATGATCGTCGCCACCCATGCGATGTAGAGCGACTCGAGCATTTTTTCGATCGATCGGCCGGTGTTGCTCCAATCGGGCGGGAACATCGCGGACACGATCGACCACACCAATTCCGGAGCCCGGGCGATGCGGCCGGGCGAGATCTCGAGACCCAAAGTGCCCCAGATGAATGGAATGAGAATGGCGAGGGTGACACCCCAGCGGATGAGCCGTGGCCCG
>CAMYJM010000163.1:0-1666 GCA_947258635.1 uncultured Acidimicrobiaceae bacterium | reverse complement strand
ACGCTGACCATTTCGATGATGATCACCGAGACCCAGATCACGATGGCGATCGCCATCACCCGGTCCCATTGGAAGAAGACGCGCTGCTCGTCGAGCAACCGGCCGATGCCGCCGGCGCCGACGATTCCGATAACCACAGAGGCCCGGATGTTGAGCTCGAAGATGTACAAGGCGTAAGCCACGTAGTGGGGCATCACCTGGGGCATCGCCGAATACTGGACGACCTGCGAATGCACCGATCCCGTTGCGCGTGAGGCCTCCAACGGCCCCGGTTCAACGCCGTCGACGGTCTCCGAGAGCAGCTTGGCCATGATCCCCAGCGAGAACATGACCATGGCCAGCGCCCCGGCGAATGGTGATCCGAAGCCAACGGCCGACACGAAGATCATCGCCCAGAACAGGTCGGGGATGGCACGGATGACGTTCATGAAGAGCCGGCTTCCCCAGAAAGTGGGCGCGTTGAAGGTGGTGACTTTGGAGGCGAGAAAAGCGATCGGCAGAGCGACGAGACACCCGATCGTGGCGCCGACCACGGCTATCTGCATGGTCTCCACCATCGGCTCGACGATTTGATTGGCGACCGGTTGCCCCGTGAGGTTCGCCCACCTCCATTCCGGCGGCCAGAACTCCTGGGCCAGCACATTCAGCTTGTCGGCTTCGGAGGCCACCTTGATCAGCGAGAACCCGATCTGAGAGGCGGCAAAGAGGGTGAACGTGATCGAGCCCGCCACCGCGACCAACGCCGGGGAGCCCACCAATAGCGAGAACGTGACGCCGGCGCCGATGAGCGCCACGAACAAGCCGGTCGCGGCGTAGAAGCCCGGCGCAACCTCAACGATCTCGCCGGCCTGAATCGCGGAGCGGGACAGGCCTTCTACGGCTCCCAGACCTTCGGCCCACAGGTAGACGAAGAATGCCCCCAGGGCCCAGCCGACGGCCGATACAAGGATAGCACCGGGCCGTAGCCGCTCGGAGCGACGCCACACCACAAACCCGATGGCAGCCCCGGGGAGCAGCCAACCCAATGCCGCCACCAGGGCCGTGGTCCCCTCGAGGCTGCTCCCCCGCTGCCCCAGGGCCCACCCGGATAGGCCCAGCCCGAGAGCCGAAGCAAACACGATCGCCAGCACCTCAGCCGACCGCGATGTCAGACCGCGCCATCGCAGTGCGCCCGCCGCGAGGACACCACCGACCAGGCCCGCCAGCACCCCCAAACCACCGGACACTATGCCGCCGATGGCAAACCCGAGCGCGATCAACAAAACGACCACGAAGAACGGCCCGGATCGCGGTGGTGGCGCCGGGCGTTCAGCGGGCGAGATCTCGAATGTCGTGATCTCGGGAGGAGAGGTCATGGCCCTGCCGTCTCGAGGAGATCCTCAGGCGTGATCGCCCGGCCGTAGATTCCGCGAAACACATCCTCGTCAACGTTGGCGATATCTCCATCAAAGACCAACTCTCCGTCACGAAGCCCGATCAGCCTCTTGCCGTAGGCGCGAGCCAGGTCGAGGAAGTGCAGATTGATGAGCGTCGTGATCCCGAGCTCACGGTTGATCCGCTGCAGATCTCGCATCACCATGTGTGAGGTGACCGGGTCCAATGACGCCACCGGCTCGTCGGCGAGGATCAACTCTGGCTCCTGAGCCAGAGCCCGGGCAATGCCAAC
>CAMYJM010000162.1 GCA_947258635.1 uncultured Acidimicrobiaceae bacterium | reverse complement strand
ATAGGCCCCGGCGAGGCAGGCTCCTCGTCGTTTCGGGGCCTTCGGGGGTAGGCAAGACGAGCGTCGTCAACGCTCTGGCCGCAGAGGCCGAATTCCACTTCTCGGTATCGATGACGACGCGGCCGCCGCGTCCTTCTGAAGTTCCCGGGGTTGACTACCACTTCGTGACCCGGCAGCAGTTCGAGGCGGCGATCGCACGCGGGAGCCTCCTCGAGTGGGCCGAGTACGGCGGCAACCTGTACGGGACACTGCGCGATCCGGTGATCGCCCACCTCGAAGCGGGGGAGAACGTGCTCCTCGACATCGAGAACGACGGGGCCGGCCAGATCAAGCGCTCGTATCCCGATGCGATCCTGGTTTTCCTCGTCCCACCGACGCTGGCGGAGTTGGAATCCCGCCTGCGCAATAGAGGGGATACGGACGACGCGGAGATCCGCCGCCGGCTCGCGGTCGCAGCAGACCAGATCGCCGATGCCGAGGAGAACTTCGACCATCTGGTCGTCAACGATGAGGTTGCGCACGCGGTGGCAGAGGTCACCGGTATACTGAGCTCCTGATTCTCGCTCCAGCCAGCAGGAGATACCTTTTCAAATGATTGAGCCACCCATCGGACGCGTGCTCGAAAAGACCGATAGCCGTTTTGGGCTTGTGGTTCTGGCGGCGCGGCGCGCCCGGCAGATCAATGCCTACTTCAACCAGCTTGGTGAAGGGCTCGGCAGCTACGTGCCGCCGCAGGTCCATTCGCTGTCGCGCAAGCCGCTCTCGATCGCCCTCGAGGAGATCGACGCCGACAAAGTGGTAATCGACCCCGATATCGAGAGCTAGATACGTGCTTGCCGGGCGCCATGTTGTGTTGGCGATATCCGGAGGTGTCGCCGCATTCAAAGCCGCCTACCTAGCGCGCCGTTTGATCGAGGCCGGCGCCGAAGTGCGTACCGTGATGACAGCATCCGGCTGCGAGTTCCTCGGCCCGCAAACGATGGCGGCTCTGACGGGTGCCCGGCCGGTCGTCGACCTCTTCGGTCAGGAGGACGTCAGTCCCCATACTTCGCTGGCGCAGTGGGCGGATGTGATCGTGGTAGCTCCGGCAACGGCCGCTACGATCTCCCGCCTGGCGAACGGGCTTTCTTCCGACGCGCTGGCGGCGACGGTGCTGGCCGCGCAATGTCCGGTTGTCGTCGCTCCGGCCATGCACACGGAGATGTGGGAGCACCCGGCTACGGCGCGTAACGTGGCCACCCTGCGAGGCGACGGCTGCATTATCGCCGGACCCGTGAGCGGCGCCCTGGCCGGCGGCGATGAAGGGCCAGGCCGAATGCTCGAGCCGGACGAGATTCTCGAGATCGTCACCGGCATATTCGCCGCGGGCCCGATGACGGGTTGGCGCGTCCTGGTGTCCGCGGGCGGCACACGTGAGGCGATCGACCCCGTCCGCTACATCGGTAACCGCAGCTCGGGCAAGATGGGTAACGCATTGGCCCTCGCCGCCGCTGATGCCGGGGCCACCGTCACGCTGGTCACAACCGTCGCCGCTCCGTCCCACGATCGGATCGAGGTGGTCGCCGTCGAGTCGGCGCAAGAGATGGCGGAAGCCGTTTGGGGCCTCGCGCCTGAAGCAGACGTCGCGGTGTTGGCGGCGGCCGTGGCCGACTTCCGCCCCGCCGAGCCGGCCGCAGGCAAACTCCGTCGCGCCGAAGGTCTGCCGCAGATCAACCTGGAGCCGACTCCCGACATCCTGGCCGGCGTCGGCGCTTTGGAGAAGAGGCCGTATCTGGTCGGATTCGCCGCCGAGGTCGGGGCGCTCGAAGGCGCCATCGACAAGGCGCGACGCAAGGGTCTCGACCTGCTGGTGGCGAACGACATCGCCAGTCCCGGCTCCGGCTTTGGAACCGAAACCACCGAGGTCACGATCATCACACCCGACGGGACCCCGGAGGCTTGGGAGATGCTCTCGAAGTCCGAGGTTGCCAAGAAGCTGGTGGCCGAGATCGTGCGCCGCCACGGCGCGGCGGGTGGCAACTGAACTCCATCGCCCAGGTCGTTCCCGATGTCCCGACCTTTGCCGTGGACGACGGCTTCACCTACGCCATTCCGGAAACGATGGGCGTCGAGATCGGATCGGTCGTGCGGGTTCCCCTGGGAGGGCGCCGGGTTCGCGGCTGGGTCACCGCCATCCACCACGAGGTGCGCCCCGGGCTCAAAGAGATCATTGGAGTGAGTGGGGCCCATCCCGTCCTCACCGCCGAGCTGCTGCAGACTCTGCGGTGGGCGGCGGTTCACTACGTGGCGCCGCTGGCCGCCCTCATATCCAAAGCGGCGCCGCCGAACCTCGCCACCCGAGGACTCGTCGATCTCCCTGCTCTCCCTCCACCGGCGGCGGTCCCGCCGAGTGTCACCGGTGCCGTCGCCCGGCTCGAGGCGGGAAGCCGACCGCAGGCGGCATTCATCGCCGGGACCGGGCCTTGGGCCGATGTCATCGGAGCGGTGGCGCGGGCCGGCGCCGTTTCCGGGCGGAGTACACTGGTCGTTGTGCCCACGGCGGCCGAGTGCGCCACTCTGGCCGCCGCCCTGGGGACCAGCTTCGGGAATCGTGTGGTCTCGGCGACCTCGGCTGCGCCCGCGGCCCAACGGACGGCGGCCTGGAGCCAGGCGAAGGGCACCCCCGGCACCATCGTCGTCGGCACGCCGGAGGTTGCGCTGTGGCCGTTGACGGCACCGGGCGCTGCGGTCGTAGTGGAGGCGGGCAGGCGGGCGATGAAGTCCCGGCAGACCCCGACGACTCATGTTCGCGAACTGCTGCGCCGCCGGGCCGGCGTGGAGAAGCTGGGCCTCATCCTGGTAGGCCAGGTCCCGACCCTCGAGACGGCGGCGTCGGCCGTGTCGATCACGATGCCGCCCGGAAGGGTGTGGCCACTCGTAGAAGTGGTGGATCGTGATGTCGAGCCTCCCAGCAGCAGCTCGTTTGCGGAAGGCACCAGAGCGGCCATTGCCGGAGCCATGCGCCGCGCCGAGCCGGTGTTCGTGTTCGTCTCGCGCCGCGGCTACGCCCCCGCGGCCCGCTGCACGTCATGCGGCGATCTGCGCCGTTGCCCCCAATGCGGGTCGAGTCCCGGGCAAGGAGCCACGTGCGACCGGTGTGGCGTCCCCAACGGCGCCTGTTCGAGCTGCGGCGGGGGGACGTTCGCTCCGGTCGGCTCGGGCGCCGGTCGGGTCCTCGAACGTCTCAGGGCCGCCTTCGGCGACGCGGCGACTGCTTCGGGGGAAGGCGGCTCCATCCAGGTGGGCACCGAACGGGACATCCCGGCCCCCGGTTCTGTCGGCATGGCGGTGGTCGTCGACGTGGATTCGATGTTGCTCCGGCCGCACTACCGGGCCGAGGAGGACACGCTGCGCATCCTGGCGCGGGTGGCATCGACCGTCCGGCGGGGGCGAGGACACCGATGTGTTGTCCAGACCCGAATGGCCGACCACCGGGTTCTCCAGGCCATGCGTCATGGCTCCGCCTCCGATGTCATCGATCAGTGGTTGGCCGAGCGCGACGCAGAGCAGCTGCCGCCGTATGGGGAGTTGCTCGCCCTGGAGCTGGCCACCGCGCCGGCCGATGCGGATACCGCGATTCGGGCTCTGGCCGGCCCGGACGTTGCGGTCTACGGTCCCGGCGACCTGCGGAACGGCACGCGCTGGCTCGTGCAGGCTCCCGACCTGCGCCCCGTGAAGATCCGCCTCAGAGCCCAGGTGCAGAACTGGCGGGACAAGGGATCGAAAGTCCGTGTCGACGCCGATCCGTTGGACGTTTGAAGGTCGGTGACCTCGGGTGGGTATCCTCTCGGCCAACGCAGCGAATGAGGACGGCGACGGGCGATGGCGCTCTTTCCGATCAGAACATTTGGCGATCCGGTGCTCCGCACTGCCGCTCAGCCCATCGATGAGATCAGCAGCGCTATCGAACGTCTCGTCGATGACATGTTCGAGACGATGTACGAGGCTCCCGGGGTGGGATTGGCCGCGCCCCAAATCGGCATATCGAAGTCGATCTTCGTGGCCGATATCGGCGAGGGGCCTTTCGCCATGATCAACCCCGAGATCGTCGAGTTGTCCGGCGAGTGGGAGTGGGAGGAAGGCTGTCTGTCCGTGCCGGAACGTTTCTGGCCGATCACCCGCCCGGCCTTCGCCCGAGCCCGCGGCCTCGACCTGAGCGGGGAGGCGGTCGAATACAGTGGAGACGAGCTCTTGGGACGCGTACTCCAGCATGAGATCGACCACCTCAATGGGATGTTGCTGCTCGAACGCCTGAGCCGTCGAGTGAAGAAACAGGCATTGCGTGAGCTCCGCCAGGAGGCGCTCGGCATGCCGATTACCTGATGACGCGGGCGCTGTTCATGGGCACGCCGGCGGCGGCGGTGCCTGCATTGTCGGCACTGGCCGGGGTTGCGGAGGTGGTTGCGGTCATCACGCAGCCGGACGCCGCCAAAGGCCGCACCGGACACAAGCTGGGCTCGCCTGTGAAGGAAGCGGCGGGGGAGTGGGGCATGACGGTCCTGCAACCCGACAGCGCGGCGGCTCTTCATGAAGCCGTCGCCGCGACGACCTTCGACATCGGGGTGGTCGTGGCCTACGGCAGGGTGTTGCGACCGGAGTTGCTCGCCATCAGTCCCTTCGGCTTCCTCAACGTCCACTTCTCGCTGCTGCCCCGGTGGAGAGGGGCTGCGCCGGTCGAACGATCGATCATTGCCGGAGACGAAACGACTGGGGCCACCGTCATGCATCTCGACGAGGGTCTCGATACCGGGCCCGTGATCGCCGGGCGCGAGGTCGACATCCGCTCCGATGACACCGGAGGCAGCCTGACGGCCCGCCTGGCTCACATCGGCGCCGATCTACTCATCGACTCGCTCGACGATTACATGTCGGGACGTC
Source organism: uncultured Acidimicrobiaceae bacterium (assembly GCA_947258635.1). Taxonomy (GTDB): domain Bacteria; phylum Actinomycetota; class Acidimicrobiia; order Spongiisociales; family UBA5794; genus JAHEJX01. The sequence goes on along the minus strand of CAMYJM010000162.1, from coordinate 1,426 downwards.
GGGTTCCGGCGCCCCAGATGTCGGGACTGGCGACTCTGGCCCCGCGCCTGACCACTGCAGAAGCCCGTCTCCACGCGGCCGTTCCGGTGAACCGCGCCGAGCGGATGATCCGCGGGTTCAATCCCCGGCCCGGGGCATGGATGGTGATCGACGGTGACCGTCTCAAGGTCTTCGCAGCAGAGACCAGCTCGGCGCTCGTGGGTCCAGGCGCGCTCGAGTTCCGAGAAGATCGACCCATCGTCGGGTTCCAGGGCGGGTCGTTGGAGCTGGTGTCGGTTCAGCCTGCAGGCCACAAGCTGATGACGGGCGTTGCGTGGGGGAACGGGCGACGCCATGCCCCCGGGTCGCTCGAGCCGCCGAGCTGACGTTCCGCCGGACCTACTCCGGGAAACCGCTTATTCGATGACGACGTCCTCGAGCCCGGCTGCGGGCTCCGGGAACTTCATGTCGAGCGCTTCGAGCGTGTCGACGATGACTCGGCCGATGACATAGTTGCGGTACCACTTCCGGTTGGCCGGGATGACATACCACGGGGCGTAGCTCGTGCTGGTCTCGGCCAGCATGACCTCGAAAGCCTTCATGTAGTCGTCCCAGAGTGCCCGGTGCTCCAGATCCGACTTGTTGAACTTCCAGAGCTTGTGCGGCGTGTCCAACCGCTCCTGGAGCCGCTTGGCCTGTTCCTCCTTCGAGATGTGGAGGTACAGCTTGACGATCGTGGTTCCCTCGTCGGCCAGCAGTCTCTCGAACTCACGGATGTGCCCATAGCGTTTCTGCCAGCGTTCCTCCGGAGCGAGGCCCAGCACCCGCACGATGAGCACATCCTCGTAGTGGCTGCGGTTGAAGACCGCGATCTCGCCCTTGCCGGGCGCGTGCGGATGGACGCGCCATAGGTAGTCGTGCTCCAGCTCGACTGAAGTTGGAGCCTTGAAGTTGGTGACGCGCACCCCCTGCGGGTTGACGCCGGAGAACACGGAGCGGATGGTGCTGTCCTTGCCGCCCGTGTCCATCGCCTGAATGACCACGAGCAGTTTGTGCTTGTTCTCGGCCCACATCAGGTGCTGCAGCTCGGCGATGCGTTCGACCATATCGTCGAACAGATCCCGGGCCTCCTGCTTGCCTCCGGGAGAGAGCGCGAGATCGTCTGGATCCTGCCGGCTCAGCTGTACTTTGGCTCCGGGTTCCACGCGATATCGGTCCATACGTCCTTCCTCGGGGAGTCCAATACTAAGAAACGAGGCATCGGCCGCGCCGGCCAGGCGCGATCCGCAGTGGAGATGCGGCGGGCATCTATCCTCGGCCTGTGATTCGCAATCAAATCGCCCCCTCGATCCTGGCGGCCGACTTCTCCCGTCTCGGCGAGGAAGTCCGTCGAGTCGAGTCGCATGTCGATCTACTACACGTCGACGTAATGGACGGCCACTTCGTG
>CAMYJM010000161.1 GCA_947258635.1 uncultured Acidimicrobiaceae bacterium | reverse complement strand
AGGCGGCTGGTCGGCGGCGAGGCGCGTCTCGATCTCAGCGATGGTGAGCCCCGGGTCCCGCGGTGGCGCCGGTGCCTCGGTCAGCAGGTCGAAATCGCCCGGCGGCGGAATGGGCTCATCTGGCGCGCCCTCCACTGCCTCGACTCCATCGTGAGCTTCCACCACGGGCTCGAAGCCCATTGTTGGGCCGGAGATCTCCGGCGTCGCGGGCTGCTCGGGCTCCAACTCGGCAGCTACGGGAGCGGCGGCTTCCTCGAAGGCAGGTGCAATCTCGACCGCCGGCTCGGCGACGCCCTCCTCCGGCTTCGCTATGAGGTCGGCGACATCGTCGGCGCTCAGGCCTGGTTGGCGGGCGGCGCCGTCGGAATCGGTTCCACAGTTTGGGCAGAACCGCCAGCCATCGGCAAGGGCCGTTGCGCAATTGCTGCACTCCGCGACGGCGGGGACCTGTTCGAGGTCGGCCAGGCCCGTGCCGCAACGGCGACAGAATCGCCAGTTTGGCTCGGTTTCCGTCCCACAATGGATGCAGTGGTGGATCTCCAAATCGGTCCAACGATACCCCGGAACGCGTCAGATCATGAGCATCAAACTCCGGTGCCACGATAATCCGTTTCCATCCGGTACCATCGCCCCTATGACAGGACGAACCCGCCGGATGATGCGGCGCAGCAAGCCGCGGGTGCGCGAGTCCCGGATTCTCGCCGGAACCGTCTCGATACTGTGGTCGACGGTGGTTTTGGCCCTGTTGGTGGCGTTGGCCATCGGCCTCTGGCTGTACTTGCCCGGCACCAACGCGATCTAAGCGTCGCCGTCTCCATCGGGGGCCGCGGCATCCGCGGCATCCGCGGTATCGTCGTCGGGGGCATCGGCGCCGGCCGCCTCCGCTTGATCGTCCGTGAACCCCGCGCTCTCGGTGCCGTCCCGAACACACACCAGGCGGACGTCATCGGTGTCGGCGGCTTCGGGAAGGACCCCCCCGTCTATCCGGAATTCGAGCTGGCCGTTCTCGCAACCCTTGCGGACGACCTCATCGCGCCAGTAGACCCGCAACTTCAGGGAGACATCGAGGCCGTCGCCGCCGGGTATGTCGTTGACACCTGTGGCGGCGGCCTCTTGAGCAACCAGCTCCTCGATGGTTGGGATGCTGGGCGGGGGCGCCATGCTCGCCAGAACTTGTTGTTGACGCTTGGTGCGTGGTTTTACGACGGTGGCTTGATCGTTGACGGCTGACTCTTGGGCCCGCTCTCTGGTTCGTCTGCTCAGCGTCACCATGACAGCCATCGATACGAAGATGAATATGGCCAAGGCGGTGAGCGCTGGCGCCATATCCTCCATATCTCCGCTCCTCGCTAGTCGATGTCTCTCGTCAGTTCGATGATCTCGAGCGCCGTCTCACTGCCGGGGCGCACACCGACCACCACGCCGGGCGGTATCGCCGCGCTCGTCGTGGATATATCGACGGATTCCGAGCCGAACTCAACCATTCCCGATCCGGCGGCACATATCCAGGTTCGGGGCCGATCCCCGGCTGGGATGGAGACGGCGAAAGGTGTTGGTTCGACGGTGAGGAGGCGCAGGGTGAAGGCGCCCGAGCCGAAGATGCGCTGCGAGGTTCCCCATTGCTCCGTGACCCGATGGGGTTGTTCGGCTTCCTCACGGCCGGCGGCAACGAGTCGATCGACGATCGCCTTGACTTCCTGCGAGCGCTCCCGGGACGCCACGAGAACCGCATCGGCCGTTTCAACCACAACGAGGTTCGCGACGCCGAGCGCAGCCACCATGCGGCTCTCCGCGCGTAGGTACGAGCCGGTGACATCCACGGCTGTGACGTCGCCCACCAGGACGTTGTCGCCGGAGTCGGAGACCGCCAACTGCCACAACGCCGCCCACGAGCCGACATCCGACCAGCCGGCGGCGAGTGGCACGACGACCGCGGAGTCGGTGTGCTCCATAACGGCGAAATCGATGGAGTCGCCCGGCGAGGCGGAAAAGGCGCCGGCGTCGAGCGTGATGGCCCCGGCGCGATCGGCGCGCCCGACGGCAGCCCGCACCGCCTCGGCCATCTCTGGGGCCAGCCGGGCCAATTCGTCGAGGTAGCGCGTCGCCGAGAAGAGGAACATCCCCGAGTTCCAGAGGTGATTGCCGCCTGCGACGTAGCGCTCCGCGGTGGCAAGATCCGGTTTCTCGACGAACGCCGCGACTATGGCGACCTCGTCGTTGACGGCCTCGCCGACTTCGATGTAGCCGTAGCCCGTTTCCGGATACTCGGGCACGATCCCAAAGGTGGCCAGCTTGCCCCGGCCGGCCTGCTCGGCGCATGCCACCACGGCTTGGTGGAATGCCGAGTCGTCCGTGATCACGTGATCGGCGGGAAGGAGGAGCATCAGCCCGGTCGGGTCCTGTTCGGCGACTATCAGAGCGGCAGCGGCCGCGGCGGGGGCCGTGTTGCGCCCCACCGGCTCCAGAATCACGTTGCCCGGAGGGAGTCCGGCGGCGGCCAGTTCCCCCGCCACCAGGTGGCGGTGCTCGACATTGCACACGACCCACGGATCGGCCGTGTCCGGGAGCCCCTGGAGACGATCAAAGGTGGCCCGGATCATGGTGCGCTCGTCCACCATGGCCAGCAGCTGCTTGGGTTGCCTGGGGCGCGATAGAGGCCACAGCCGGGTCCCGCTCCCTCCGGACAAGATCACCGGGACAATCAAATGGTCTCCATATCCATGGCTACGTCGAGGCGTAGTGCCGAGTGTGTCAGCGCACCCATCGAGATTACATCGACGCCGCTTTCGGCCACGGCGCGCACGGTTTGCGGCGTGACGCCGCCCGACGCTTCCGTCAGGGCGGCCCCGCCGATGAGGGCGACGGCTGCTGCCAGCTCCTGCGGCGTCATGTTGTCCAGCAGGATCACCTCGGCCCCGGCCTCGATCGCTGCCGCGATCTGATCGTGCTGATCGACCTCCACCTCGATCTTGACCATGTGCCCGACGTTTGCCCGCACCACGGCGACCGCCGCCTCTATCGACCCGGCGGCGGCGATGTGATTGTCCTTGATCATCACGGCGTCATGCAGGCCGAAGCGATGGTTGCCGCCTCCACCACAGCGCACCGCGTACTTCTCGAAGGCGCGCAGCCCCGGAGTCGTCTTCCGGGTATCGACGATGCGGGCCCCGGTGCCGGCAATGAGGGCGACCACGTCTCGGGTGGCGGTAGCGATCCCCGACAGGTGGCCCAGCAGGTTCAGGCAAGTGCGTTCGCCGGTGAGCAACGCCCTCGTGGGACCACCCACCTCGGCGATCGCTGCTCCCCGGGCGGCGTCCTCGCCATCGTTGATCAGAATCGATGAAGTCACTGCCGGGTCCAACAGGGTGAAGACGCGTAGCGCCATGGCGACGCCGGCGATGCGGCCCGGCTCCCGGGCGACGATGTGCGCCGTAGCCACGTCTGCCGCATCGAACATGGCGTCGGTCGTGAGGTCGCCGGCGCCCGCCAGGTCCTCGGCGAGCGCATGCGCCAGCAACCGATCGATCTCGGCTGTTGGGGGCCCGGTGGGCAGTGTCATGCGGTCTCCCTGGCTGGTTGCCGGTGCGGCCACCAGTATGGCGAGCGCGCGGCGGTCTGTCTGGTGTTACCAGACGTTCGCCGGGCGGCGGGCTCGATCCTCGACCCGAGCGTGGATCGTATCGTCCCGATCCTGGTCCCGTGACCCGGTCGAGTCGGCGAGCCGCCGCCCGGAAAGGGTAGATTCCGGTCCGCGCTCAGGGGAAGGCCGAATTGACGATGACCCGAAACACATTGGAGGCGTATGTTCCCGGCATCGCCGGCCTGTGGGACGAGGAAGCCCCCGGGGCGCTCTCGCAAAGGGTTGAGGGAACGCTTCTCTTCCTCGACATATCGGGGTTCACCAATCTGTCGGAGAAGCTGGCGGCGAAAGGGCGGATCGGATCCGAGGAGCTGACGGCCGTTCTCAACAATGTGTTCGGTCGGATGCTGGACCTGGCATCGCATCGGGGTGGGTCGTTGCTCAAGTACGGCGGTGATGCATTGCTGCTGCTTTTCCGATCTGAAGACCATGTCGTGCAGGCTTGCGCGGCGGCGGTCGAGTTGCGCGCCGCGCTGAGAACTGCCTCCCAGGTGCCGACTTCGGTCGGTCGGATTCCCTTGAGAATGTCCTCCGGTATCAACACCGGCGTCGTGGACTTCTTTCTCGTGGGGAGGTCCCACCGTGAGTTGATCGTCGCCGGGCCGGCCGCCACTGTGACGACCGAGATGGAGGCGATGGCATCCGCCGGGGAGATAGTCGTCAGCGCCGCGGTCCGCGATTGCCTGCCCGCCTCTTTCACCGGTGAGCCGCGAGGTAGTGGATGGCTGCTGCGCAAGCGGAAGATCGACCATCCCACGCTGCCCACCGTCTCGCAGCCATCGCGTGTGGATGAAGAGCTTCTGCCGTTGGTGCCGGTGGGTTTGCGCGACCGGCTCGTGGCAGGCATCCGGGACCCGGAGCATCGGATCGCAACGGTCGGATTCCTGGGCTTCTCCGGCGTCGACGGCTTGATCCTGACCGGCGGATCAGACGCCGCCGCGAACGCGATCGATCAGCTCGTGCAGGCGGTTCAGACCGCAGCCGACTACGAGGGAATCACGTTCCTGGCATCCGATGTCGCCGAAGACGGCGGCAAGATCATCCTCATCGCCGGCGTTCCCTCCAAACAGTCCGACGACGAGGGGAGCATCCTGCGGGCGTTCCGTCGCATCCTCAACACCGACTCGCCGCTGACCCTGCGGGGAGGGATCCACCGCGGCCCGCTCTTTGCCGGCGAGATCGGAAGTCAGTCGCGGAGCACCTTCACCGTCATCGGCGACACCGTCAACCTCTCTGCTCGAATCATGACCGCGGCGCCGGGCGGGTCGCTCTACTCGAGCCCGTCGGTGTTGGATCGTGCGGCGACTTTGTTCCGCACCGAGGCCGTCGGGGAATTCCGTGTCAAGGGCAAAGACCACCCGGTCAGAGCGTTCTCGGTCTTCGAACAAGTCGGCATCCGCCCGGTCGAGACATCACGCGAGATGCCTTTCGCCGGGCGCGATGCGGAGCTGGAAGTGTTGGTCGGGATCGTCGAGACCTGTACCTACCACGGGACCGGCGGGATGGTGACGATCACCGGTGATACCGGATCCGGGAAGAGTCGGCTCGTCGCCGAAGTGTTGCAGCGCTGCCCCGACTTGCGGACCCTCACCATCCAGGCCGAGCCGAACGGAGTCGACAACCCGTACTGGGCATTTCGCGACCCGCTGCGGGCCGCACTCGGGATTGCCCGCGGGGCGCAGCCCGAGATGCGCTCCAAGCTCGAATCGGTGATCGCCGCGTCGGCCCCCGACCTCCTTCCGGTTCTGCCGCTTCTGGGCGACGTGCTGCAAATCGAGGTGCCGGACAATGACTTGACCGAAGCGATCGACCCAAGATTCCGACCCGACCGGACTGCAGACGCCGTTATCGAACTGCTCGCCGGCGATGGAGCCGACCAGCTGGCCATCGTGGCAGAGGACGGGCACTGGATGGATGCCGCATCCATCGGGCTTCTCCGCCGGATCGGGGAAGCGGCGGCCACCCGGCTGTGGACGGTGATCTTCACCGCGCGGCTCGAGGGGGCCGACTTCGAACCACTGGGTCGGGAGATCCGCCTCGAGCCCCTCAGCGACGCCGCCGTTCGATCCGTTTCGATCCAGGCCACCGCGGCCGCACCCCTGCGGCCGCATGAGTTGGACCGTGTCGTGGACCGCGCCGGGGGGAACCCGCTCTTCTTGGCGGAGATCCTCCGCACGATCCGGGAAACCGGGAGCGCCGATTCGCTTCCCGAGTCCCTCAATGCCGTGGTCTCCACCGAGATCGACCGGCTCGCCCCGCTACCGCGGCAACTGATTCGTTATGCCTCGGTTCTCGGCCGCAGTTTTCGTGGTGCGGTGTTCGACGAGCTGCTGAGGCGCGAGAACGTCGAGCCGGACGGCGCCACCACGGCGGAGCTCTCCCGCTTCCTCGACCCCGACGGTCCCGAGCGCATGCGCTTTCGTCATGCCATGGTGCACGACATCGCCTACGAAGGCCTCTCCTATCGGAGACGCCGCGAGCTGCATCTGCGGGCCGGCGAGATAATCGAGGAGTTCGCCGGACAACACCCGGAGCAGGTGGCCGGCTTTCTCGCCGAGCACTACTCGCAGTCGGGCGTCTACGAAAAGGCATGGCGATTCGCCCGGATGGCCGCCGACACTGCCCGGCGTGCCTATGCGACGACCGAGGCCGCCATTCACTACCGCCATGCCATCGAGGCGTCCCGGTACATCGATGACTTGGCGGCTTC
>CAMYJM010000160.1 GCA_947258635.1 uncultured Acidimicrobiaceae bacterium | reverse complement strand
CGGCGACATCACCCTGAACGGCGCCAAGAGATCCCGCTACAGCCCGGCCGCTTCCACAATCGCCCGTGCCAGCGCAGGGTCCACCGGCGTCGTGATATCCCCACCCGGCTTCGTGGCGCTCCCGACGATCAGCCCATCCGCCGCCGCCAGGAACGCGGCCGCGCTCACCACGTCCGTGCCCGAGCCCGCATAGAGCGGCATATCGCCGATCGCCGCCTTCGTCGCCGCGAGATGCTCCACCGTGGGCGGCTTACCCGTCGCCGACCCCGAAGCGACCACCGCGTCGGCGCCGCCGCGACCAGTCATTTCCTCCGCCGCCTGCTCGAGCGTCAATCCGGCCGGGGGCACGGCGTGCTTGACGAACACATCGGCGAAGATCGCGATCTCAGCGCCGAGCGCCGCCCGCAGCCGGGCAACTTCAGCAGCTTTGCCGACGATCGGGCCCTGATCGGTGAACATCGTCCCGGTCAGCACGTTGACCCGCACGAACCGAGCACCGCTGGCGGCGGCGATCGACACCGCGCTGAGCGCATCGTTGCGCAGGACGTTGATGCCGAACGGGAGGTCGACGGCGTCGGCTACGGCCAGCGCGGCTCGCGTCATCGCCGCCACCGTCACCGGCGGCACCCGGTCGGCGAAGAACGGCGCATCACCGAAGTTCTCGATCATGATCCCGCCGAACCCGGCATCGGCCAATGTGGCGGCGTCGGCCACCGCGCGTCCCAGCACAGCGTCGAAGTCGCCGCCGAACTCGGGCGAGCCGGGTAGAGGAAGCAGGTGGACCATCCCAACCAGACGTGGCAGATCACCGCGCCGGGTAGCGATCATGGCGGTCCCCTGGCCGGCTCAGTAGGCGCGGACGACGCGCAGCGCGATCTCGGCTTGGTCGCCTTCGGCCTTGAGGTTGGTGGCAGAGACGTCGAGGCGATGGACGGCGATTCGGCACCATTCCCCGGCGACCCCTTTGATGACGTTCTCGGCGTCGGCCGGGCCATAGAGCCACCGGGCGTAGTTGGGGCCCATGAGCTCGACCCGGACGCCCCCCTCGGGGAACTCCTCGCCGGCGAGCTTGAACGACCACGGCAGCATGCGGTGGGCCAGCCAGGCGACGTGGCGCAGCCGGGGGGTGTCGAGCAATGGATCCTCCTCGGGCTCGCCCTTGAAACGGTGCGCCAGCGCCATCTTGATATCGAGTCCGTGGGCCCACGTCTCCATCAGCCGCAGCGTGGCGAAAGCCTGGGCGCTCATCGGGGCCAGCACCCATTCGACGCGGTCGGACGGCAGTTTCTTCGAGAGCCCGTCGACGACGGCGGCGCGACCCGAGCGCCACCACTCGATCACCTCTTGGTACCGCTTGGGACGGCCCTCGAGCACGCCTCGGGCTGTCCACTCGTCGACGTCGTTGACCCGCACCGATTCGGCATGCTGCCCCTCGAGTGCTCGGGCAGCTGCCCATTCGGTGAACGCCAGGTGGCTGATGGTGTCGTGGATCGACCAGCCGGGTGCCATTGTCGGCAGCTTCCAATCGCGTTCATGCAGCCCCTGAAGGAATTGGTCCAGAGACTGCTCTTCTGCGACGAGATCGGAGAGGATTTCCCGCATTACCGGCCCATTCTACTGCGCCGGAACCGGCTATGACTCGCCGACCCACCCGTTGAGGCGGTTCACCAATTGACGTAATCTCCCGATGTCGCGTCGATTGAAATGGAACATGACTCGGGCAAGTTCCGGATGGTCGTTGTCGCGCGCCTCGTGCTCGGTGGCGTCAACCGCCTCAATGGATCCGGACACGACGATGTCGGCGAATTCCTCGTTCAGCTCGGCCACCTGAGCTCCCGTCGGCGCCTGTTTCATGCGAATCACCAGCTTGCCGTCCACATACCGCTGCGAGTGGTAGTTCCGGTAGAACCGGGCGATCTCTTCGTACGCCGCGGCCGGGTCGTTGGTGTGGAAAAAGAGGTTGAAGTCGTGGGCGGAGATCATTCCCTGATCGAGCAATGTGGAGACGAACCGGCGCCACGCATCCCAGTAACCCGTGCCCGGCGCTTCGAGGAGAACGATCGGCGTCAGGGGGGCCTTGCCGGTTTGCACCAGCGTCAGCAGCTCGAAGGCCTCGTCCTGGGTGCCGAAGCCGCCCGGAAACATGACGAACGCGTCGGATTCCTTGACGAACATCAACTTGCGGGTGAAGAAGTACTTGAAGTTGATCAAGCGGCTCTCGTGGAGGTACTCGTTGTTGGATGCCTCGAACGGCAGTCGGATGGCGACGCCGAAACTCTTGTCGATACCGGCGCCGCGGTTGCCGGCCCGCATGATCCCCGGCCCGGCGCCGGTGACGACCATCCAGCCCTTCTCGGCCATCAGCCGGGCGAAATCCTCCGCCAGCATGAAGTTCGGGGCGCCCTCCGGCGTGCGGGCGGAGCCGAAGATCGTCACTTTGGGGACGTGCTGGTACTTCGAGAAGATCAAGAAGGCGTAGCGCATCTCTTTGAGAGCGCTGTTGGTGAGCTTGAGGTTGCCCCGGTCGTTGTTGTCCCGCAACATCTTGAGACCGGTCACCAGTATCTCGCCGACGAGGTCGTCATCATCACGATCGTCGGGATTGCCGGCAACGGCGTCGCGCACCAGCGCCCGCAGGCGGGCGTCGAGATCTTCGTCTCCGAGGTTGTATCTCATTGAGGCAACGCTACCGCGTATTGGCGCCTGGCTTGACCACCCGGTGCATTACCGTTGACTCCGATGCACCTGATCTGGGACTGGAACGGCACTCTCTTCGACGATAACCACATCGTGGTGCAAGCCGTCAACGCGTCTTTGGCGGCGATCAGCGCCGAGGTCGCCATCGATGCCGAGGGCTATCGGGACCAGTACCAACGGCCGGTGCGAGCCTTCTACGACGTGCTGCTCGGACGGGCCGTCACCGATGCCGAATGGGAGACGATCAACATGGCCTTCCACGACGCGTACATGGAGAGGCTCCATCTGGCGGCCCCGACGACGGACGCCCACCGGGCCGCCGCGTACGCCTTGGAGCGGGGGCTGACGCAATCGATCCTGTCGATGTGGACCCACGATCTCCTCGTCCCCACAGTTGCCGGCCATGGCCTGACTGAGATGATGATCGCAGTCCGCGGTGCCGACTCGGCTCGTGGCGATCGGAAAGAAGACTTGCTCCGCCGGCACCTCGAGGAACTGTCGATGAACGGGGACCTCGGGACGGTATTGATCGGCGATACGTTCGACGACGCCGCGGCCGCGGCGGCGGCCGCCATCGGGTGCGTCTTCTACAACGGTGGTTCGCACCATCGTCCCCAACTGGTGGCTACCGGGGTCCCCGTCGCCGACACGCTGATCGAAGCCATCGACCTGGCGGCGGGTTTGTGAGCCGCAACGGACGGTGGCTCCGGGGGCCGGAGGAGCTGGGGCGCCTCCAGGAGTTCAACGGCCGCGCCATCGTGGAGGCCGGGCAGGCGGGTTATCTGCACCCGGGCGACATCGTGCACCGCATGTTCAATGCGCATCGCCACCACGATGTCTCCCGGCTCGTTCACGTCTGGGAGGACGATGCCGGCGTCACCGCATGGGTGTTGCTTCAACCCAAGCACGACGCCTTCGATCTCCAGATTCGGCCCGACCGCCGCGGCGGCGACTTCGAGCTCGACTTGCTGCTCTGGGCCGAAGCGGCACTCCTCGACCTCATGGCCGAGATCGGCAAGTCGGTCATGAGGGTCTCCATCGACGTCTACACGGACGACCCGGACCGGATCGAGGCGGCAGCCGCCGGCGGGTGGGGGCACAGCCACGAGCCCTGCTACCTGACGGAGAGGTCCACAGCCAATCCCCCGCAGACCTCACTACCCGACGGCTACGGCATTCGGACCGCTCGCCACGACGAGGCGAGCGAGATCGGGGCACTGCATGCCGCCACCTTCGGTTCGACCTGGAACCCTGGAGAGTACGCGGCTCTCATGGGAACCTTCGGCTATCGCCCGGAGCTGGAGTGGCTGGTTGTCGCCCCGGACGGCTCCCTGGCCGGGTTCACCGAAACGTGGCACGATCCGATCTCAGGCCGGGGGCTCTTCGAGCCGGTCGGCACCCACCCCGATCATCGGCGAATAGGCGTGGGGCGGGCGCTCATGTCGGCCGGACTGGCGCACATGCGCGAGGCCGGGCTGCACACCGGCACGGTTTGTTTCGAGGGAGACAATGCGGCGTCGGGCGCGCTCTACCTCGGGTCGGGGTTCGAGGTCACCCACGAGATCGCTTGCTACTCCAAGCCGGTGCCGATCTCCCGCCTGCTCCCGGTGCGCCTCGACCGATAGGTTCCTAGAACGGCGCCTTGCTCGGGCCAACGCGGGCGACGGCGGCCCATACGGTCTCGTAGTGGTCCCGGTCGTAGGGATCGATGTGGGGGAGCACCATCTCCTCCCAGGTGCGGCGCAGCGGGTCGGCGGTGTGCAAGTACATCCGGAGCCCGGCCGGGATCCGATCGAGGACGGTGCGCAGCGACATCGGAGTCTCCACCCGGGTGCGCGAGTCGGCTGAGGTGAACGAGGCATTGACTTCGGTCGCCAGCTTGGCGATCAGGACGGAGTACTCGTCGGCCAGGTCGTCGTGACGTCGGTCGAGCATCGCCGTCAGCTCATCTTCATTGGGGAAGTCCTTCTCCCAGATGATCCAACGGTCGGCAAAAGCCTTGTTCAGTGTTTGGGTGCCGGCGTAGTCTCGGAGGTCCGTCGGGTTGAGCGTGCCGAACACGCGCACATCGCCGCGGAGGCGCACCATCTCGCCGGTAGGCAGCTCGAGTGCCTGGTGCCTGTCGAGCAGCCCGTGGAGCGCAAACAAGGTCTCCGCCCCGGCTGCATTCAGCTCCGAGAGGTTGATCAGCGCCGGGCCGCGCAAAGCCCGGGTGATGTCGCCGTCCTGCCAGCGGCTTTCGGTACCGCCCTGCCCGTCGCCGTGCAGCTTCACCGAGCCGATCAGTGTTATGTCGCGGACCTCGCCAGTCAGTGGAATCCGGTAGTGCGGCGTTTGGAGCACCGCGGCGAACTGCTCGAGATCGTGGTCCTTGCCCGTGCCCATGTGGCCGCGGAGCGCCAGATGGAGCGGCGTGTCGTCGAAGTGATCACGCCGCACCTTCTCCAGCGCCGCCAGGCGGTACAACATGCCCAGATCGACGTAGTAAGGATCTGGATTGGGGATATGATCCATCCTGGTTGCGTAGTCGGGCAAGTCCTTGGGGACGGTGGTGACATCGAGCTCGATTGGCTTACCTTCCCCGGTGGGGTCCTCGAACGTGACGGTCTTAGCCATGAGAGCTCCTCTGTAATTGGCCAAATGTGTTGCTGCCGTTGGTGGGGGCGGCGCCGCGGCTCGCTTGCAACCACCAGCCGGCTCCCGTTGTGCCGGCGAGGGTCTTCAACAGGGTCGATCTGACGCCGTCCACCATCGCTTGTGCCAGCGTCTCGGGTCGCTCCACGATCTGGTGGCGGCTGTAGGCCGCCCGCACGGTGTCGTCCCCGATGCCGATGCCGAGAACGGTGGCTCCGCCCAGCTCGACCTCGTGGACACACTCGGCGAGGTCGTTGACCGAGCCCCGCGTCATGCCGTCGGCCAGAACCACGATGATGCGGTGGTTGACGTGGCGGCCTGCCAGTCGCTTGGCGGCATATGCCACGTTGTACTCGTCGACGTTGGCGGCTTTCTCGAACATCGAGAGCGGGGGACCACCGGTGCGGTCGAGGCGGACCTGCCGGGCGGCATCCTGAGGGTCCGCAGCCATGTAGAAGAGCCCGGCAATGCCGTCCTCGACGTGACGCCAGCGATCGTCGAACCTCTTCAAGATGTAATGGTTGACGGTGCGGGTGAGCCGCTCGGCGGCGCCACCCTGGCTGCGGCGCAGCGCCCCGGTGGCATCAACCCGGCGCTGGTTGTAGCTGGACTCGGTGTCGTCGGCTTTCGCCGCGAAGCTGCGATTGAAGAGCGCAACCTCGAACTCGATCTGCAGCTCGTCGCACAAGTGGGCCAAGGTCCAGGCGCCGAGCGTCGCCGCTGCCAGCGCCCACGGCGACTTGCGGCCGCCCTGAGCGGGCCGCGGCTGCAGCATCGAGGCGGAGCCGTCGACCAGCAGGCTGACCCCGTAGGAGCGGCGCGTCGGGAGATCGCGGCGTTCGAACATGCGCTCGTAGAGGCCGGCGCCGAGGAGGAGCGCGGCATAGGGGGAGAGGTCGCCGGCGTCGTAACCGGAGCGGAGGCCGCGCCGCTGATTGGCCAGGAACAGTGGGTAGAGCTCGCCGGACACTCGTCGCTGGGCGACGCCCCATTCCCGGGCCGCCTGCTCGAGCATGCGCCGCCCATC
>CAMYJM010000159.1:5320-11690 GCA_947258635.1 uncultured Acidimicrobiaceae bacterium | reverse complement strand
AGGAGCAAGTACCTGAACCATGCGGCACTCAGTCAGTGATCTCGCGGCATCCCCGCCGCCCGCAGAGACACAGGTCGAGGCCGACCAATCCGAGAGTGGCACCGCCTTCGGTGCTCGCCTGCTGCGGGCGGCCCTCGTCGGACTTCTGGTTGGGGTTCTCCTGTTCTTCTCGCTATCGCTTCTCGTTGTTGATAGCAGCTTCGTTTATCAAGGGTTCTAGGGCGATATAGCCCAGATCGAACGTCCCACCCATGCTGCTTGAACACAACACCCTCGCATTCTTCATCAACCTCGTCGCTCTGATGTTGGTGGGAGTCCCGCTCTTTCATCTGACCAGGTCGGAGAGGGCACGCGATGCAATACTTGCCACCACTGGTCTGTTGCTGATCTTCTATATCGCACCACGCCTACTGATCTTCTTCGTGATCTATTGGGCTGTCTCGTTGACATTCGCCGGCATGATCGGTGCGCACGTCAAGAGGCGCAATGATGAGCCGCGGTTCATTGCGATTGCCCTGCCTATCGTGGTCCTACTTGTGCCTCTCGTCTGGTGGCGCCTGGACGAGCCCCACTTCATCTCCTACGTCTCGGTGTATCTCAACGATTTCATCGGAGGGCTGTCACCGGAGCTGCGCGCCGTCGACAGACTGCGGACTCTGCTACCGGTGGGCCTGTCATTCGCCACCTTCCGCGCCATTGATCTCCTGATCAAGATGTATCTCGGTGTGGAGCGCCCGCCGCTGTCGAAGTTGCTGTCGTACGCGTTCTTTCCGACTCTGTTGGCCGTTGGGCCGATCGCCCAGTATCACGAAACCACCAAGCATCGCGCCTGGCGATCCGGGTTCGGTGCGGCCGACTATTGGAGCGGGTTGAGCCAGATGATCGCCGGGGTGTTCAAGGTGTTTGTCATTGCCTACCCGCTGCAACGATTCGACACGGTGCTGTTCCACCCGGAGCAGTTCAACGGGATCCAGATCGTTCTCGGCTTGGCCCTCTACTACGTGTTCTTCTACTTCAACTTCTCCGGGTACTCGGACATGGCGATCGGGTCTGCCCGGCTCTTCGGGGTCAACCTGTCTCCGAACTTCAACCGACCTCTCTTCAAGCCGTCACCGCAGGAATTCTGGAACGCCTGGCACATGAGTCTGACCAACTTCGCCCAGCGCAACGTGTTCACTCCCCTGGGCGGGTTTCGCAAGGAGCGTCGCTATCTCGCCAGTGCCGCCACGATGTTGGTGATCGCGTTGTGGCACAACATCAGCTGGGGACTCGTCGTGTTCGCCGCAGTGCACACGATCGGGATTCTCTTCTGGCCCCGCGCCAAGGCCGACAATCCGGCCGCGATGGTCGGTAGTCGCGTCGCCACGTTTGGCTTTGTCCTGATGACGCTCCCACTGTTGCTTCTCGATTTGGGCAGCGCGGGCAGTTTCTATCGAAGTCTGATACCGGTGTAGCCGATGAGATCACTGCGACCACCAAGACCGCTTCCCACCCCGGACCGATTCTTACCCGACGTGCTGGGTATGCCCGAGGCGCAGTCGGCTTCCAGTGCGCTGCGCAAATACGGTGTCGGACTCGTATTTCACGTCGCAGTCGTTTGCGGGTTCCTCGCGGCGCCGCTTCTCGTCGAACCTGCCGGAGACGCCGAGCGTCGCGTGTTGGTCGACACCGAACAGGTGACGGTTGACCGCCAGGACTCCGACCTCAACGATCCACAGGACCCGGCTCTCTTCGCCGCATCCCTACAGGACACCGATGGCCTCGATATCGCGTGGATCCATGGCAGCACCGTCAACTTGGGTCCGCGGGGAGCGAGCAATGTGTACCTCCCGACGCTCGTCGCCAAACGCCTGGCGGAGTCCACCAACCAGCACGTGAACATGAGTGGCTACGCCCAAGGACGCTCGGCCTTCGGTGACACGTACGTCGCGGCTCAGCACGTTCTGCGGGGGCGTCCCGACCTCCTCGTCGTGACGTTGAACTCATTCTGGGTCCTGAATGACGTGGTGGTCAGCCAGTATCCGTCGTGGGGTGCATCGCTCGCGGCAGAATCGGCCCGCGCCCCGTCACTTCTGTTCCCGTTCAGCGTTTCGATCGGAACGCCCGGCGACGTCTTGATCGCCGGTGTGGAGACGCTCTCGGAGAAGACGAATCGATACTGGCAGGCCGCCCATTGGATCAACTCGACGCTGGACGACGCGCTGCTGACTCCCGTGCCGGCGGCCCGCCCAGATGTTCCGCGTGGCTTTGCCCGCCGCTTCTATAGGGCGATCGCGTCGCCCAGCGACTTCTGGTGGGACATCGGAGAAAGCGAACTGAAAGGCAGCGTCGGGGCCAAGCGTTTGTCCGACGGGTCGGCAGTGTCCTCAGCGCTTCTCTTCGATCTCATGGAGGAGGCCGAGCGTCTCGAAGTCCCCCTCTTTCTCTATCTCTCGCCGATAGACACGTCACCCTCCAGGCGAGACGCAGTGATCCAGGCGAAAGAAGCCGTACTGATGAGGGAAGCCTTCAAACACGACCCGACTCTCGTTCGAATCGAGGCGACGGCACTCAACAGGATCATCCCCGGCATCACCTACAGGAACTTCGCCCATGTCGACAACCCGTCGACGATGCCGACATATTTGACAGAGAGCATCTGCGCCCAGATGCTGGCGAACAACCTCACCTCGACCTGTCAGGGTGGCTGAGCGGCCACCAGGGTGCGGCGGGGTCGGCGGCGGGCTGCGTGGTAGCCTGCGTCCCCGTCGGCACAGTTCGGCGTCGCTCGCCGGCGCCGGCTATCTCCCACCGGCAATCACTACGAGAGGCAGCTTGTGATCACCGACAGCTTGGCGGGCTTCGCCGCTCAGGTCAAAGACGAGAATCCCGTGCACGCGGCCTTTCTCGACGCGGCCATCGCCCAGTTGCTACCAGACGAGCGCGCCGGCCTGGAACGCTACCTCGGGTTCTGCCGGGGCCAAGGCCTGTCGGCCGCCGAAATCGCCGATGCCTACAACACGATCGTCAACGACACGCTGATGGAGCAGATCTACTTCCAGCGCGAGGGCACCTACCGTCACTCGAGCTTCCAAGAAGTCGCCGACGCCGTGTATTTCAACGACGACTACATGCGTCGCTACATGTACGGGCTGGCGATCACCGGATTTCTGTGGCCCAACCACGCCGCGCTGCACCGGTTCTTCCTCGACACATTGCCCCGTCGCCGCGGCGGGCGCTATCTCGAGGTGGGGCCCGGCCACGGCTTCTACTTCATGAAGGCCATGGAGCTCTCCGGCTGCGATCACTACACGGGCGTCGACATCAGCCGCACGAGTCTCGACCTAACCGACGCGATCGTGCGCGAGTACCTGCCGGAGCGTGTCGACGACGTCTCCCTGGTCGAGGCCGACTTCCTGGAGCTCGAGGCCGGCGACGAGCCCTTCGACTTGCTGGTCATGGGCGAGGTGCTCGAACACGTCGAAACCCCGGTGCGTTTCCTCGAGAAGCTGGCCGAGCTGGCCGCCCCTGATGCCCGGGTCTTCGTCACAACCTGCGTCAACGCTCCGGCTATCGACCACATCTACCTCTACCCGGATGTTGCGTCGGTCGAGAACCAGCTCACGGGCTCCGGCTTCACGATCGTCGACAAGCTGCTGGCGCCCTACACCGGAAAGACCCTCGACGAGTGCCGCGAGCTCTCTCTGGCAATCAACGTCGCCTACGTCCTCAGACCGGGCTGATGGGCAGCCGCTTCGGCCTCGGGTTCCACCACCTGGGTCTGGCGACGCGCCGGCCGGTAGAGGCGATGCGTTTCCTCGAGGGCCTGGACTACACGATTGGCCCCGAGATCCTGGATCCCGAACAGCAGGTCCTGCTGCGGATGTGCACGGCGACCGACATGCCCGATGTCGAGCTGGTGATGGCCACCGACCAGCCGGGCCCGGTCGACCGGATCCTCCAGCGTCGCGACGCCATGATGTACCACAGCTGCTACACGTCGTCGGACGTGGACGCCACGCTCGACGCGATGGATGCGGCCGCCCTGCGGGTCCATCTCCTGGCGGGGCCGACGCCGGCGGTGCTGTTCGGGGGTCGCGAGGTCTCGTTCTATTCGGTGACCGGCTTCGGTGTCATCGAGCTGATCAACACGTTCGGACGCCCGTTCGACTGAGTCCTCGTTCGGTCGGACCGGGGAGTTGTCGCCTCCCGGCTGGGGGGCGTCACGCCCCCAGCAGATCGATGTGGGGGGGCGCGCCGTAGTCATCGGTGGGTGCCCATGTGAACGACCCGTCCGGGGCAGAAACGAACCCGGCTCGCGGGTACAGGTCGCTGACTTGCTTGTTCTTCGGCGTGCTGACGTAGCGTCCGATGAGTTTGGCGGCCCCGGCCTTGTAGGCGAGCTGCTTGGCCATGGCGAGAATGCCGAACTCGACGCCGCGTCCCAGCACACGGCAACTGAGCAGGTAAGTGTCGATCTCCCACGTCTCGGAATCGGTTCCGGTCAGGATCACCACGCCAACGAGGCCGTACTCGCCGAACCGATCCGACACGGTGCACGTGAGCACTTTCGAGCTAGTCGCGGTGGCGAGTCGGCTCACCTCGTCGGCCGAACGGCGAATCGTCGTGAGGTTGAATTGATTGGTCTTGTTGATGAGCTGAGTTGTCCGTTCGAGCTGCTCGGGCGCCATCTCATGAACCACTACTCGCAAGCCGAGCGAGTCCAGAAACTGCTCGTGGCTCATGGCGCCACCGGCGGCTTTGCGATCTCGCTCCTCTTGCACCCGTGCGGTCCGCCACTGGTCGTCCTCATTCGGCTTCATGCCGCGGAACAGCGACGAACGGGATAGGAGTTCAGGGATCTCGGCCGGCTCCTCAGGAACGCGCAGGACGGTGACCTCGGGAAGGGCACTGCGGACTTCATTGATCTCGAACGAGCTGTCGTCGAGGAAGACAAACTCGTCGGCGCCGAAGTTGAGCTCGGCCGCGAGTGAACGGATGTTCTCGCTCTTCGGCTGCCAGTTGACGCGCCAGGCGGCGATATCGCTCGGCTCGAGGACCATGCCGCGATGCCGTTCGAAGACCTCGGCGACGGCCTCTGGTTCGTTCTTGGACACGATCGCGATCAACACGCCGTTCTGTCGCAGCCGCAGAAGTTGTTCCTGCAGCACCTGATGAGCCGAACCCGGGAAGTCGCCGCCGAGGATGATTCCATCGAGGCCATCTTCGCCGATGATTCCACCCCAGAGGGTGTTGTCACAATCGACGGCGATGCACTTCGGGAAGCTCCGAGTGCGGTTGACGAGAACGCGGGCAAGCTCTCGACCCAGAGGCGGGAAGAAGTCCTCGGTGTACGGCTGCTTGTAGAGAAGGAAACGCCGGAGGTCGCGGGTGGCCGACCGTCCGGATTCGGCGACCGGGATGTCGAGATCGAACAGCTCGACGTTGTCGTGATCGGCGAGTCCGGTCTCGATGGCACTGCAGACCGCTCGATGCGCGGCGCGGAGCCCGCGGTTCGACTGCTGGTCCAGTGGATCGGACCCAACAACGTCGATGATCGGCGGGAGCGAGAAGACGACGGTGGCGGAGTCGGCGGCCTTCCCGGCAAGGAGGACCAGTTCGTCCGTGTCGGCGACCAACTCGTCGATGCCTGCCAAGTCGCCGCGGCCGATCCGCTGCACGGCGTTCGGGAACAGGTCCTCGATCCTCCAGAGCAAGACCAGCACGTCGACCGGCTCGCCGAATTGGGCCTGCGGATCGAGACATGACTGATGGAGCTGGTTGTACTCACCGATGAGCATTTGGCAGACGCCGAGCCCCTCGTCATAGAGAGCCAACCCAAGCTGTGGCCCGAGCGCGTTGGCGGTGAACGAGGCGCTGATCCCAATGGTTCTCGTCGGCGTCGTAGAGTCCGCGACGAGCGCTTTCCACGTCTTGACATTGTCCCGCCAGGTCGCCGCGGCCTCAGACATCGATGCCCTTGCCTTGGAGGATTTCACGGACGATGCCGATCGTTCTCATCTTCATGATCTCCCGAGTCGAAAGACGGACGTCGAAGGTCTCTTCGATGAGCGAGACGAGGTTCATTGCGGCAAGGCTGTCCCAGCTCTCGTTGTTCTCCGGCGATGTCTCGTTGTTCAGACTGTCCGCGGGAACTTCTAGCCCTTCGCTGAATACGGCAAGAAGTTGGTCGCTCACAGGGGCTCCTTTGTTTGCCGGGATGCTAGTGACCCGGTGCATTGTGGCCGACCGCCCCGTGAGCTCAGTCGCCTTGCCGAGGTCGTTTTCGCTACCGTGTTTGCCGGACAGAGGCCCGCGCTCCGGTGAGGGCCGAGCAACTGAACGAACGACCACTCTTTCTTGGAGGGCCAATGAAACGAAGATTCGGATT
>CAMYJM010000159.1:0-5276 GCA_947258635.1 uncultured Acidimicrobiaceae bacterium | reverse complement strand
CTTGCGGCGACGACGGTGCCGAAGACACGACGACGGCCGCCCCGGCGGCCACGACGGCCGCCCCGGCGACCACGGCCGCCCCGGCGACGACGGCTGCGCCTGCCGACACTACCGAGGCCCCAATGGCCGGCCCGGTAGGCACGATCACGATTGGCGCCGCGGTCAGCGAGACGGGCAGGTTCGCCCGTGAGGGCAAGGACACCCGCCAGGGCTACATGACATGGGCGGATTGGGTCAACGACGAGTATGGCGGCATCAACGTCGGCGGCGACCGCTACGAGGTCGAGATCCTCATGTACGACGACGAAGGTGATGCCGACCGGTCCGCCAGCTTGGTCGAGCGACTCATCACCGAGGATCAGGTCGACTTCCTGTTAGGCCCGTATTCGAGTGGCCTCACGATGTCGGCTTCGGCGATCGCCGAGAAGTACGGCGTGGTGATGGTCGAGGGCAATGGCGCCTCGGAGACGATCTTCGAACGTGGGTTCAAGAACATCTTTGCGGTGCTCACCCCGGCAGGTAACTACACCCAGTCGGCCCTGAAGGCTCTCGCCGACGCGGGGGCCGAGACTGTGGTGGTCGCGTACGAGGACACGGCGTTCCCCACATCGGTGGCACAGGGTGCCATCAAGTGGGCCGAGGAGTACGGCCTGGAGGTCTTGGGAGTCGAGACATATCCGCTGGAGGTCTCCGACGTCTCTGCGATCATGACCAAGTTCCGTGATCTCGATCCCGACGTCTTCGTCGGTGGCGGCCACTTCAACGATGCCCTGCTGTTCGTGAGGGCTGCCAAGGAACTCGACTTCGTGCCGCAGGCCATGGTGATCACCGTCGGTCCGTCCAACCCGTCGTTCGTGGAAGAGGTTGGTGTGGACGCCAACTACATCCTGGGCCCGACTCAGTGGGAGGGAACCATGAGCTGGTCGGACGAATGGTTCGGCACTTCTGCAGACTTCTATGAGCGGTACAGCGACAAATGGGGTGAGCCTCCGACCTACCAGGCGGCGGAGTCGGCAGCCACGCCGTTGGCGCTGATGGCCGCGATCGAAGCTGCGGGGACACTGGACATGGACGCGGTGCGCCAGGCGCTCTTCGATCTGGACATCATGACGTTCTACGGCCCCATCAACTTCGATGACACGGGGAAGAACGTTGCGAAGCCGATGGGGACCGTCCAAATCCAGGATGGCGTGATCAACGTCGTTGCTCCGACCGAGGCGGCGGTCGCCGGCCTGGAGTACCCGATGGCGCCTTGGGACGAGCGCTGATCAACTTCTGACAACAGGAGGGGGATCGGCCGGGCTCCCGGCCGATCCCTCGCTCCTGGAGAGGCGCGATGGACCAGTTCTTGCAGGCCCTGATCAACGGCGTGATGCTCGGCGCGTTCTACGCCGCGATGATGCTCGGCTTTTCCGTGATCTGGGGCGTCATGGGAGTTATCAATCTCGCGCATGGCGAGTTCATCATGTTGGGGGGCTACATCACGTGGGTTCTCAACAAAGGGCAGATCCTCCCGGGGCGCCTCGAGGTGGACTGGCTCAAGATGGAGCCCTTCTATGCGCTCCCCCTCGTGATGGCGATCATGTTCGTGGTCGGCTACGCCGTACAGCGCGTGCTGATCAACCGGGTCGTTGGTAAGCCCCATCTGGTCTCGCTGCTGGTCACCTTCGGCCTCTCCATCATCATCTCCAACGCCCTCAAGCTGACGTGCTCGGCGGACCCCCGGATCACGGAGACCCGCTTCGGCGGCGCCTGGAACCTTGGCAACGTGACTATCCCCGTTACCAAAACGGTGATCCTCGGGCTCGCCCTCGTCATCATGGGGAGCCTGTGGGGCTTCCTCAACCACACCAGGACCGGCAAGTCGATTCGAGCGGCGGCACAGAACAAGCAGGCGGCCCGAATCGTCGGCATCGACATCAATAAGATCTACGCCTTGACCTTCGGGATCTGCATCGCCATCACCGCCGCCGCCGGAACGATGATCAGCCCCACCCAGGCAATCGACCCGTTCAAGGGCCCACCGTTGACGCTGCGCGCCTTCTCCATCACCGCCCTGGCCGGCCTCGGCAGCCTTCCTGGGGCGCTGATGGGGGGCTTGCTGCTCGGCATCGTCGAAAGCATGATCGGAATCTACGTCAGCGGTATCGGAACCAATTTGGCCATAGTCGCCGCCTTTGTGCTGCTTGTCGTGGTGCTCATCACCAGGCCGCAGGGGCTGTTCGGCGGACTACGGCCCATCCAGGAAGCCGAGCAGCTGTGAGCGCGCCGGCCACCGTCGACCTTGGCTCTGGGGTCGCCAGGACGAAGATCATCGGCCTTGGGCTGTTGCTGCTGGCCCTGGTCCTCGTCCCCCTAGGAACTCAGGTGGCCGACCAGACCTGGGTGACAAACTCCCGGCTTCTCCAGTTCACCCAAATGTTCATGCTGATCACTCTGGCCAGCAACTGGAACCTCACCGGCGGATTCACCGGTTACATCGACTTCGGCCATGCTGTCTTTTTTGGGCTCGGGGCGTATGCGACCGGCATCCTGATGACCAATCAGCACGCCGTGCAGTGGCCGTTTTGGGCTGCCCTCATCGTCGGCGCGCTCGTCGCAGCCGTCTTTGCGGTGATGATCGGCCTGCCGACGCTGCGACTCAAGGGGCCCTACTTCTCCATCGCAATGCTCGGCACCTTTGTGGCGATGCGCGAGATAATCCGGGTCAGCAAACCGCTGACCGGCGGTGGCGTTGGGCTCACCCTGCCGCCGTATCTCAACCGGCCGTTGTTCTACTACCTCACACTCGGCCTTGCTGTAGCGGTGATCTCGCTCATGTGGTGGATTCGCCGCTCCGAGTTCGGGGCGAGCCTCATCGCCATCCGCGAAGACGAAGTGGGGGCCGAGATGCGCGGCATCAACACGACCCTCCACAAGATCACGGCTTTCGTCATTGCCGGTTTCCTGACGGGCATCGTTGGCGGGATGTGGGCCTACCAGAACACGTTCATCGACCCCGATGTCGTGTTCGTCGACAGCCGCACCATCGATCTGGTCATGATGACCATGCTCGGCGGGCTGGGCACTGTGGCCGGTCCCGTACTCGGCGCAGCCTCCATTTACTGGATACGCGACGTGGTGTGGGCGGCCTTCTTCGACTGGCATCTCATGATCCAGGGAACTCTGCTCATCGGGATTGTCCTCTTTGTGCCCACCGGGCTCATCGGTGTCTTCCGGCGCGATCGCTCGGGGACGAGCCTGCTGCGCCTCTGGGGGCGCTGGTTCGATAGCCGCGACGACGCACGCCCTGAGCCCGACACCTCGCCAGAAGACCGCGCCGTAGACACGACGAGAGAGCCATGACTACGACCGTGAACTCTGTGAGGCCGTTGCTCGAGGGCCGCGGTGTGACCAAGCGCTTCGGGGGCCTCGTGGCGGTCAACAGCATCGATTTCGCGGTGTATCCGGGAGAGATTGTGGGCCTCATCGGGCCCAATGGCAGCGGCAAGACCACCCTGCTCGACTGCCTGAGCCGGGTCCAATCCATCGACGAGGGCGAGGTCTTTTTCAAAGAGACCGAGATCACGAAGCTCAAGCCGCACAAGGTGGCGCACCTGGGGATGTCGCGTACCTTCCAGGTCATACGCGTGTACCGCAAGCTGACGGTGCTCGAGAACATGCTGGTGTCGCGCCAGTGGCGCGGTGAATCACTGTGGAGCCAGCTCAGCCCCGGCCATCCCGACACCGAGAAGCGGGCCCGCCGGCTCATCGACTTTCTGACGCTGGAGCATCTCGTGGACAGCCCGGCCGGGACGCTATCGGGAGGCCAGCGGCGGCTGCTCGAACTGGGGATGGCGATGATGCCGGACCCCGAGCTCGTCCTGCTCGATGAGGCCGCCTCCGGGGTGAACCCGACTCTCGTGGAGACCATCAAGGACCGCATCCGAGCGCTCAACACAGAGCAGGGGAAGGCCTTTCTGATCGTCGAGCACGACATGCGTTTCATCTCCGACATGTGCAGCCGGGTCTACGTGCTCAATTTCGGCGAGAAACTGGCGGAGGGGACCCCTGCTGAGGTCATCGAGAACGAGGCCGTGATCGAAGCGTACTTCGGCGCATGAGCGATGAGCCCAACACCCAGCTGCTCGAGGTGCGCGACATGTATGCCGGCTACCTGGACTTCGACATCCTGCGAGGTGTCAACCTCGAGGTCCATCCCGGCGAGATCGTCTGTGTGATCGGCCCCAATGGCGCCGGGAAGTCGACGGTTTTCCGGGCCGTCTACGGTCTGATCAGCGTTCGCAAAGGGTCGGTGATATTCGACGGCGCCGACATCACCAACTCGACGCCGCAGGATGTACTCCGTGCCGGCATCGCCATCGTTCCCCAGCTTCGCAGCGTCTTTCCGCAGATGACGGTCTTGGAGAACCTCGAAATGGGTCTGTACCTCGAGAGGGACCGCGACCGAATACAGGAGCGCATCGAGGTCGTTTTCGGCTTGTTCCCGCGACTCCGAGATCGCGCCAAACAGCGGATCGGCACCATGAGCGGGGGCGAACAACGCATGCTCGAGATCGGGCGCGCACTCCTCCTCGAGCCGAAGCTGATAATGATGGACGAGCCGTCTGCCGGCCTGGCTCCATCGATCACCAAGATGATCTTCGGACACATCGAAAGGCTCAACGCCGAGATCGGGCTGACCGTCCTCATGATCGAGCAGAACGCTCGCCAGGGTCTCGAGGCCTCCCACCGGGGCTACGTTCTCGAGCTCGGTCAGAACACCTACGAAGGGACCGGCCAGGAGCTCATCGACAACCCGGAGGTCCGCCGCGCCTTTCTCGGCGGGCGGTGAGCGACACCACGCCGGACGAAGCGGACCTGGGACGACGCTGGGTCGTGCTGCCGGCGGCAACGCTGACCCAGGCGACCTCGGCTTTCGTTCTGCTCGGCATCGGCACGCTGACTGCCTTTTTCCAGGAAACGTACGACCTGAGTGCGGCTCGCAGCGGGCTGATCATCACCGCCGTCGCTCTGGTTCCGCTCTTCGCTCTGGTGCCGGTGGGGCGACTGCTCGACCGCCGATCGGAGCGAGCGATCATGGTCTCCGGCGCCGTGCTGCTCGCGGGCGGCGCGACCGCCGCGGCCTTCACCGACTCGTATGTCATGCTGCTGACGGTATTACTCATCGGGGGTGCCGGGTATGCCACCACCCAGCCCGGTGGCAGCAAGGTCGTTGCCGGCTGGTTCCCGCCGCGCCAGCGAGGTCTCGGTATGGGAATCCGCCAGACGGGGCT
>CAMYJM010000158.1 GCA_947258635.1 uncultured Acidimicrobiaceae bacterium | reverse complement strand
GAGATGCTCACCCGCAGGAAGAGCGAGATGGAGGAAGAGGTTCTCGAACTGATGGAGAGTGGCGAAGCCCAGGAAGCGGAACTCGAGTCGTCACAGGCCGAAGTGGCACGCCTCACGGAGATCAAAGCGGGCCTGGAAGCTTCGATCACGGAGGCATGGAAGGCGATCGACGCCCGTCTGGCAGGCAAAGAGGAGCGTAAGGCCAACATCGTCCCGTTGATAGCCGGCGACCTGGTAGAGCTGTACGAAGAGCTGCGCAAAACCAAGGGAGGGGTCGGGGTCGGCCGGCTCGCCGATGGGGTTTGTGGCGGATGCCATCTGCGGATCACCGCCGCAGAGGAACTCGATGTCAGGAAGTCGGACCCGCCCCGCTGCATTCACTGTCGACGTATCCTCGTCGTCTGAGAGATGCTGTTCTGGCACCTTGGGGCCACCACGGCGATCACCAGGTACGCCTTTCGAGACGAACGGATGGATCTCCGTCTCCTGCTTCTCGGAGCAGTTCTGCCGGATGTGATCGATACGCCCGTGGGCCTGGCGCTCTTCCCCGCCGTGGAGTCGTTGCGGCTCGTCGGCCACAGCCTCCTGTTCGCCGCCACGGTAATGAGCCTCGTGATGGTGGCCACCCGGCGCGGCCGGCCGCGCAAAAAGTGGATGCCGCTGGCCGTTGGGGTGGTCGTCCACCTGTTCCTCGACGCGATGTGGGCCGATCCGGAGACGCTGTGGTGGCCCGTCTTGGGGTGGGGTTTCTCTACCGGTGGAGGAGGCGGCGCCGCCGCCTCGTACGTGACCGCACTGCTGGCGAACCCGGTGACGTGGGTCGGAGAGGTCGTCGGCCTCGGCTACGTGGTCGTTATGACGCGGCGGGCGGGGCTGGCGCAGCGAGCTAACCGCGTGGAGTTTCTCCGGACCGGGAGGCTCAACGTGCCGATCCGTCCGGGGCCGTGACTTGCCGGCTGTGGCGGAGCTCGTTCACCACGAGACGGGTGGCCAGCAATACGAGAAGGCCGGCGAACAACCGGCGCAAGAGCAGTGGGTTGGCCGCAAGCGCCGCCTGCGCCCCAACGGCGGCGCCGGCAATCGAAGCAATCCCTACCGGCATTGCCGATGGCCAGTCCACCCGACCGTAGCGCACGTGGGCATAGGTGGCGATGGCCGCCATCGGGGCGATTACGGCCAGCGATGTGCCCTGGGCGACGGCTTGCTCGAGACCGACGACAACGGCGAGAACCGGGACGAAGATCACCCCGCCCCCAATTCCCAGCGAGCCGGCCAACATCCCGGCGAGAATTCCGACGACCACGAGCACGATGGCGGCGGTCACGGGAACGCCAATCGCACCGCGGCGAGGAGCATGAGCGCAACGAAAGTCCAGGTCAACCAGGTTGCCGGGATCCGGTCGAGGTGGCGTGCCGCCAACCGGACCCCCACCGCGGCGCCGATGAGCAGGTAGCCGGCGGCCGCCCAGTCGATGGCCGATGCCCGGCCGAACAGAACCACCGCCATCGCCGCCGACATCGTGATTGTGGCCAACGACGTTGCTGCGGCGCGTCGTTGATCCAATCCCATCCACAACACCAACCCCGGCACCACAATCACGCCGCCACCGACGCCAAACAGCCCGCTGATGACACCGGCGACAGCACCGAGCATCACGGAGCGAAGAGTGGCGACCACACCGGCGAGTGTAGGTGCCGGCCCGATGCGTGGAGTTGCCACCAGCCACCGACCGGCGCCGACTACTCAGCGCCGGGCACTAGATTCTCCCGGTGCACCGTGGTTCTGCTGCTTTGGTAATCCTCCTCGTCGTCGCCGCTTGCGGGGGCAGTGGCGCGGACACGACCGAACCCTCACAATTCCCGACGGGGAGCGTCCGCTCTTGGTTCGACTCGCTCGAAGCAGACGACATGGACACGGCCCAACAGCTCACCTACCAGGAGTCGATGCTCATCGTCCTGGCCGCCGAGAACGCGATGCCCACCGAGGAGCTTGCCACATTGCTGCGCCGCGGGGCCACTGAGGAATCGGCGGCCCGCTATCTCGCCGGCTTCAGCGATGCGCTGCGCGCCCGGTACGGGGGGAGCCTGGCGGCCATTACGGTCGACGGGTTCACTCAGCTCGGCGGGAACTACGCCGCGGTGGCGGTCACGGGCGACGGGGCGGCCACGATCATCGCCCGTAAGAGCTCCGACGGACTGTGGCAGGTGGATTTGGTCGGCACTCTGGGCCCGGCCCTCATCAGCCAGATTGGTGACCTGCTCGATGCCGCCGGCGCCGATTCCGACGGAGCCACGGTTCGGGATGCCTACCGAATCAACGTTGTTCCGGCACTCGAGGCCGCGGCGGCCCATGATCCGGAGAACTTCGCCCTAGCGGCTGAGATCCGCGAGATCCTCAGCGTGCTCGGGAGCTGAGCCCGGGATCCGACCGGTCACTGTTCGTCCATTTCGAGCCGGAGGACCTCGAGGTGGTCGTAGTCCCGTCCCATCGCGATGCGAATGTCGCCCGAATGGAGGTCGTAGACCACCGACCATTGGGTGTTCGACTGAGATACCTCGCGGAGCAGATTGACGGCCTCGTCGGGATGCAGACTGCCGGCTCCGGCTTCGAGGGCGGCGGCGACTGCGTCATACCGACGGCACTGGCCGACCGTCGAATCAGCCGCTGCGATGAGGAAGTTCGTTGCCAGATGCCAACCGATCTCGCCGGGAAACTCATGGATCTCCCCCTCGAGGTACTCGACGAGGACCGAGTCGCCCGAGGCGTCGGCGATCAAGTAGTGGACGGGGGGGCCGCCCGCGAAGTCGATGTTGTAGCTGAAAAGGAGATCGAGAGCTTCTGCGACCGTGGCGGCTTTGTCCAGCATGACTCGAATCGCTCCGAGGGAGCCCACCGTGTCCTTGTGCGGATCATCCGGCAAGTTCCCGCGCCTCGGCACCGCGGCCATGGCGACCGCCAACCCGGCGCTGTTGAGGCCGTCAAAGGGGATGTAAGGGGCATCGAGCAGGTTCACCAGGTCTCCGAGAGCCTGCAGGGTCAGGTCGACCGATCCGTCGAACCCCAGATAGGCGATGTCGACCATGGCGGCAGACGCATACCCGTCGGGCGGATCGGCGAACAACAGGAGAGCCGGGCTGAACTCCCAGTCGAAATTCCGCCCGTAGAGGCCGCCGTTCGGATCGTTGAGAGCTGCGAAGAGGGCGCAGCCCCATCGCGCCGGATCGGTGCCGGCGGCCCGGAGCGCCCGACCCGAACTGACCTCTCGCCCGCTTGCATACTCCGAATAGTCGTACTCGGCGTAGTGGTGCATCGTGTAGAGCGGATAGTCGTCGATCTTCTCCAGGCTCAACAGAGTGGCGGCTGCGGATGGGGACAGCCCCAGGTGCGAATAATCTTGGTCAGGTATCGGATACGCCGGGGCGCCGCCGGTGCCGCAAGCGCCGGCCCACGAGGCGACGACGAGCAGGGCGGCAAGGAGCCGGCCCGATACGCGTGGGCCGCGCGCCCGCGTCGGTCGGCTCGAAGCACGGTCCGCGGCTGTAGCGATGGCACTCATCCGTTCCACGCGTCGTCTTCCAACGATACCGAGGGTATCTGCGAAGTGTCGGAACTGTCTCGCAGAGCGGAAGACCGGGTCGCCGCCCCCAGCTTCTCTGCAGAGGCGCTACCGGGTGGCTTGGCGCAGCTCGGGCAGAACCTCGGCCCCGAGCATGGCGATGGTGGACTTCTGATCCAGCGATGTCGTCTGGATCGTGACGACCTCGGCTCCAAACTCGACGAGCGGCAGGTACGTCGCGATGTAATCCTCGGGGCCGCGCACGATGCTGTAACGAGACAGCACTTCTTCCGGATCCATCTCGTCGGCGCGCTCCCGCAGGTCGGCCGGGTCCACCGCCTCGAGGCGTCCCGGCGCCCGGAGACCACGCCACGCACCGAGTGCCTCCCATGCCTCCGCCCGGCTGTGCGCCAGCACCGACCAGCGAGTGGCGAGGATGCGCGGGTGGGGCCGCCCCAGCGCGGCGGCGGCCTCGTTGGCGGGATTGATCACTCGCTGGCGAGTCTCCTCCGGAACCTTGACGCTGGTGATCACGCCGTCGGCGAGCTCCGCGGCCAGGGCAGCCGACTTGGGCCCGCCGGCTGCCATCCATATGGGGACGTAACGGGTCGGCGGGCTGTAGAGCTTGGCGCGATCCGTGCGGTAGTAGTCGCCTTCGAAGGTGAGCTTCTCGCCGTCGAGGAGCCGCCGCATGATCTGCAGCGCCTCGCGCATACGGGCGGCTCGTTCGGCGTACTTCGGAAACGGGAGGCCGAGCGGGCCTTCATTGAGGTTCTCTCCGGTGCCCACCCCCAGGTTGAACCGGCCCGTACTGAGCCGATCGAGGGTTGCCGAGGCTTGGGCGACCACCCCGGGGTGATAGCGAAACAGGGGGGTAGTGACGCCGGTCGTGATCTGCACCCTCTCGGTCGCGGCCGCCATCGCCGCGATCGTGGCGAAGGCGAAACCCGAGGCCGACACGTCGTCGACCCAGGGGTGGAAGTGCTCCGACACCACGAGCCAGTCGAAGCCGGCCTGTTCGGCCAATCGAGCATGTTCTACGAGGGTTTCCGGATGAAACTGCTCGTGCCCGCAGAAGTAGGCGAATTCAGTCACGAAGGTCCAATGGTGGAGGAGCGCCCGGCGGAGACTAGCGGCCGGTCCGGCGCAGGAATTCCCCGGCTGCAAGATGACGTGGCGTCTCTGGCAGCGGAATCGTCATCAGAGGCACGTTTCCAGAGTTATCGTCAAGAAGTAACTGGATTCCGCCGAAACAAGAGCTAGGCGGTTACCCCGGCCGCTCCTGGGGAGATGATATGACCGAGGACTCAGCCCGTCGTCGACATCGGTCGATGCCGGATCTGCTGCTTGTCGAAGACAACCCGCTCCATTTGCGGTTGGTCAAGTCGATGCTGGCGGACATATGGCCACCCAATGAGGTGGCGGCGGTGCGTCATGCTCGGAGTCTCGAAGAGGCCGTAGCCCAAATCGCCGCCGATCCACCCGACTGTGTGCTCCTCGACCTCGTGCTCCCCGATGCCGATGGCATGGATAGCCTCAACGGAGTCCGCGGCGCCGATCCGTTTGTGCCGATAGTCGTTCTGTCCTCTCATGAGAACGCCAAGCTGGCCCGTAGCGCCATAGAGGCAGGCGCCCAGGACTATCTGGTGAAAGGCGCCGTGAGCCCGGAGGATCTCGAACGGTCGGTTGCGTTTGCCATGGGTCGCAAGGATCACGAGCGCCGCCAGGTAGCCGAAACGCCCGGCATAACCCCGTGGCCGATCGATTCGGCGGTCAGCGCCGGCGAATCGCCGTCCCCGCCGCCGATGCTGGCGCCGGGGACGGCCGAAGGCTCCGACTCTCTCGGGGTTGCCGTCGTCGGGGCCGATGGATCGTTCCTCTTTGTGGAGCCCCGGGTGGCATCTGCCGTCGGTCGCACCGTTGAAGAAGTCACGGCCTCGGCGATCGAGCAGATCATTCACCCCAACGATTGGCGCGATTGGAACAAACTGATTGCCGGCGAACCGGGGCCGGTCGACGTCCGCTACATGCATCCGTCCGGGCATCCGATATTCCTTCGCGTATCGGCCCGGCATGTGGCCGCCGGCGGGGATGAGGCCGGGGCACTCGTCGTAGCCTTCCACGTCCGGGGCGAAATGGGAACTGCATCGTCCGGTGCGTACGTCGTCATGACCGACTGGGGCTAGGGGATCTCGAGCAATTCAGGATTTGGTTTCGATCAAATCAGAATTCGATCATGGGGCTTTGACCAGATCGAGATCTACTCGAGCTATCCGTGCGGCTTCCCGGCGCCCTCGATTTCGAACCCCACCGCACAGTCGCTCGAGTTCGATCATCGGCAGTCGCGGGAGTTGCGCGAGCCCGGCGGTAAGCCGGATTCTGTCGTTGAACGGTCATCTATCTATGCGGCCCACCTGGGACGTAACGAGCGGGTCCACTCTGTCCACACTTGGCCTTGCTCCCGATGGGGTTTACCGAGCCGCCGCAGTCGCCTGCGACGCTGGTGGTCTCTTACACCACCGTTTCACCCTTGCCTGTGAACCCGGTCGTAAGACCGGACCCCATCGGCGGTTTGCTCTCTGTTGCACTTTCCGTCGGGTCGCCCCGCCTGGCCGTTAGCCAGCATCGTGCCCTGTGGAGTCCGGACTTTCCTCAGCGCCGCTGCTCGCAGCGACGCTGCGACCGTCTGCCGGGCTCGCGCATGAAAACCGTACCGCAACCGCCGCCGCTACGGAAGGCCCTCTTCACGCCGGTACCGATTCTCAGCCAGCACGCCACCGGCCGTTCCCGTGATCGTGGCGATGACCAGTGCAAA
>CAMYJM010000157.1 GCA_947258635.1 uncultured Acidimicrobiaceae bacterium | reverse complement strand
CGGGCGTCACGCCCGGTCCGTCACCGTGCTCGCTCTGGTGCTGGTGATCGGGCTCGCCGTCGGCGGGTCTTTCGCCGCCGACGTCTCCGAACCGAGCTTCGAGCCGGAAGGTGAGATCTTCACCACCGCAGAGCGGGCCGGCGACACATTGCACTCCGACTCCAGCATCTCTCGAGCAACCTTCCTGGTCGAAGCGCAGGGCGGCAATGCATTGTCGCCGGAACCGATCCGGGAGTGGTACGCCGCTGAAGAGCGGGTTCGCGCCGACGCGGGCCACGCCGGCCATCTCGTGGACAGGTTCGACGCCGACACCGCGTCCTTCACCCCGGGAGTCTTCTCCATCGTCGACCTCATCAACGAGAGCCTCCCTGACGGTATTGACGGCGCCACCGACGCCGAGCTCACAGCCGCCGTTGCCGCCACATTGAGCCCCGACTCCCCAACCGCCGACATTCGATTCTCGCTTTCGGAGTCGACCACAAAGACGACGGGCACCGATGGCAGCGTCGGCTGGGCGTCCCCGGCTTTCGTTGCTCACGTCACCTACGACAGCAACACCTTCGCCAGCTATCTCGACACCGAGCTGTGGCTGCGCCAGGTTCAAGCCGACGCCCAGTCTGGCGCCGTGTTCACCGATCCGATTGGCATCGCCATCGACGGCGACACCACGTTCGAAGAAGCCGCCGAGGGCTCGGCGCCGTTCATCTTCCTCGCCGTTGCGCTGATCGTGGCGCTGATCGCAGTGGTGCACCGTTCCTACTGGTCGGCTGTGGTGGCCGCCGTCGGGCTCGGCGCCACCGGCCTCGCCTACTACGGAACCTCTGCCTTCATCGGGCTCAAAATGGGATCGCTGCTGCTGGCCTTCATCGTCCCCATCGCCATGATCGGATTTGGCGTCGACTTCTTCATACACGGAGTGGGCCGGGTCCGGGAGATGCAGACAGCGGGCATGACCCCGAGCCGGGCCTATCCGGCAGGGATGCGGGCCGTCGTCAAGGCGCTGACGCTGGCGGCGGCCACATCGGTCGCCGCCTTCTTGGTGAACGTGACGGCCGGCACCGAGAGCATCGCCGAGTTCGGCATCGGCGCCGCGATCTCATTGGCGTTCGCCTATCTGATCCTCGGCCAGCTCGCCCCGCGGGTCGTGGTCGGGCTGGAGGAGTTCGTCGGACGCAACCCGAAGAAGCGCCTTTCCCATCTGCCCTACGCCACCATCATGGTGATCATCGCGATCCTCGGCGGGCTCACCGTGGCGCTGACGGCCGTCATGCCAGTCGCCGGCGCTGGGGCGCTCGTAGCGTTCATCCTGCTTGCCGTTGCCATTCCGGCATGGGCCACCCGCCGTCGCAACCGCCGCGCCGCCCTCAAGGGCAAGCCCACCCAGCCGGCGCTGCGCGGGGCCGGCCACGGGCTCAACGCCGCCGGAACACTCACATGGTTCGTCGCCCGTTGGCGGCGGATCACGCTGCCGGTGGCAACGGTGGTTGGAGTCGTCGCTCTGGTGACCGCTCTCGGGGTCCACTCCGGCTTCGAGATCAACGACTTCCTAGCTTCGGACACCGACTTCGTTCAGTCGATCGAGCGGACAACGGCCCACTTCCCCTCGAACGGCGAGGGCACCAGCTTCATCTTCGTTGAAGGTGATCTCACTGACCCTGCCGCTCTCGAAGCGCTCGACGAGACTATCGGCGCCCTGGACCGATCACCGGCCGAGTTCGGGCGCAATTCGGTGGGCGACCTCATCGTGTACACGCATGCCGGTGACTATGTCCGAATGACGATGGCCTCACCGGATGCCGTCGCTGCAATCGAAGCGAGGGGCGCCAGGCTGATTGATCGCGACGGCAACGGGATCCCCGATACGGCCGCCGGCGTCCGCGCCATCTACGACTACGTAGCCGTCAACGGCGTCCCCGCCCCTGACGGCGGCATCGCCGTTACCGCCCAGGATGTTCCCGGAATGCTCGCCGACGACGGCGCGGCCGGCCAGGCCACCGCGATCATCATTCAGGTGGGCAGCTTCACGGACGCTGCGGTAATCGTCCCTGTGTGGGACACGCTCGAGACCGAGGCCCTCGCCCTGGAACAGGCGGCACCGGGGCTGACCGCATCCGTGTCCGGAGACGTGCTCACGCAGTACGAAGGCATGGGCGCGTTCACCAGCTCGATGCTGACTTCGCTGCCGCTGGCGATGCTGATCACGTTGCTGATCGCGGCAGTCATTCTGCGGTCGGTGCGCTTCGCCATCGTGTCCGTCATCCCGATCGGCTTCGTCGTCGCCGGGATCTACGCCTTCATGGCGGTGGCCGGATTCACGGTGAACGTGGTGACAGCGACCATCGCCGCCATCGCCGTTGGCGTCGGCATCGACTTCTCGACGCACTTCACGGCTCGGTTCCGTGAGGAGCTCGGGCTGGTCGGCGATCCGCTCGAGGCGATCCGGCGAGCCGGGGCCGGGACCGGGGGCGCTCTGGTGCTGTCCGCCCTCACTTCGGTGCTCGGATTCGCCGTGATGGCAACCGCCCCGACCCCGATGTTCTCCACGTTCGGACTGCTGACGGCCGTGATGATCGCGCTGGCGCTGGCGGCATCCCTGCTCGTACTGCCAAGCTTGCTCGTGATGGCTACCAAGAAGCCGACGCGGAAAGAAGAGATGCCGGCCGCTTTGCCGGCTGAGCAACACGAACTGGTTCCCGTCTGATGGCCCTCCTCCGACCGATATTCGAGGCACGAACCTATCGCCATGCCGTCTACCTGGCGCTGGCGTTCCCGCTGGGACTGGCATACTTCGTCTTCCTGGTCACCGGAATATCGGTCGGATTCGGCCTCCTCATCGTCTGGGTGGGGCTCCCGATCTTGTTGGCCATGATCCTGGCCTGGCGGGGCATCGGCACGTTCGAGCGGGGGCTCCACCGCGGCCTGCTCGACATCGATATCCCTGAACCAACGGTGAAGTTCCTCGGCGAAGGAACGCTGTGGCAGCGTATCAAGGGCATCCTCGCCGACGGCGGCACCTGGCGGATGCTGGTGTGGCTCTTCCTGCGGTTCCCCCTCGGTGTCTTCACATTCACAGTGCTGGTGTCGATTACGGCGATCGTGGCGGTGCTCGTGGCGGCTCCGGTACTGATACCGGTGGCCGACAACATGAACGTCGATGTACGCGTCGGCTCGATCATGATCGACAACTGGCGGCCCCAGGCCATCGACGCCTGGTGGATGGTGCCGCTCGGACTATTGCTGCTGATCATCGAGATGCACGTGATCAACGGCCTCGCTTGGGTCCACGGCGTCGTCGGCAGGGCCTTGCTGGGTTCCTCGGCGCGCGAGCGTGAGGTCGTACTGGAAACCCGGGCCACCGAGCTGGAGCAGCGCACCAGGCTCGCCCACGAACTCCACGACAGCATCGGGCACGCCGTGACGCTGATGGTCGTCCAGGCCGGCGCCGGCCGCAAGGTTTTCGACAGCGACCCGGACTTCGTCCGCGAGTCCCTGGAGATCATCGAGCAGACGGGCCGAACGTCGCTCGGCGAGCTCGACCGGGTGCTCGGCATCCTCCGTGACGATGGGGCCGGCGCCGGCGCACCGCCGGTTCCCGACCTGGGGCACCTCGACGAGCTCATCGCCGGAGTGCAGGAAGCCGACATCCCGGTGGCCCTCACGGTCACCGGCGACCTGGACGCGGTGCCCAGAGGCGTGCAGGGCACGGCCTACCGCGTCGTCCAGGAGGCGCTGACCAACGTGATGCGTCACGCCGGCACCGCTACCGCGGTGAAAGTGCGGGCGCTGGGAGATGCACTCGACATCGAGGTGGTGAACGACCCTCCCGAGGTGCCCCCACCGCCTCGTACCGGTGTCGGCCGCGGCGTCAGCGGCATGCGGGATCGGGTCGCCGCCTTCGGCGGAATCTCCGAAATCGGCCCCACTCTGGATGGCGGATACCGCGTTTATGTACGCTTACCTATGTAGTGACAATCCGCCTCCTGATCGTTGACGACGACGCCCTGGTGCGGGCCGGGTTGCGCGCCGTGCTCGGGAGCGAGGCCGACATCGAGGTGGTCGGCGAGGCCGGCAACGGCAAGGAGGCGATTGAGCAGGCCGCCGAGCTCGATCCGGACCTGGTTCTGATGGACATCCGGATGCCGGAGATGGACGGCCTGGAGGCCACCCACTCGATCG
Source organism: uncultured Acidimicrobiaceae bacterium (assembly GCA_947258635.1). GTDB lineage: Bacteria > Actinomycetota > Acidimicrobiia > Spongiisociales > UBA5794 > JAHEJX01. The sequence goes on along the minus strand of CAMYJM010000157.1, from coordinate 3,910 downwards.
CCGGGAACGGAGGGCCCCGGGTCCTGATCCTGACAACCTTCGAGCTGGACGAGTACGTCTACGAGGCAATGCGCGTCGGCGCCTCCGGATTCATGCTGAAACGCAGCTCGCCGGAGGACCTGGTCACTGCGGTGCGGATCGCCGTCTCCGGCGACTCCCTGGTGCTGCCCGAGGCGATGCGCCGCATGGTGGAGCAGTACGCCGAGAGCGGTGCCCAAGCGGCTCAGATCCGCAAGGACATCGCCCGCCTCACCTCGCGGGAGCAGGACGTGCTCCAGCTCGTGGCGCAGGGACTGTCGAACGTCGAGATCGCCGACCAGCTGTTCGTCAGCCGGGAGACGGTGAAGTCTCACGTGACGTCGATCCTCATGAAGCTCGATGTCCGCGATCGGACCCAGGCGGTGATCGCCGCCTATGAGTCCGGTTTCGTGCAGGCCGGCCCCGGATAGTCGCGCTCGGGAGAGGGCGGCGACGACGGTACCATCCCCGACATGGCGAACCCGGAGCACGCCGAAGTCTTTTCACGCGGGGTCGATGCCTGGAACGAGTGGCGGTCGAGCAACCCGGCGACCCGGCCGGACCTCTCCGGCGCCGAGCTCACCGATCTCAATATGCGGGCAGTCGACCTCTCCGGGGCGCTTCTCGAGAAGACGGACTTCAGCCGCTCATTCCTGGGGGAAATCGACCTCCGGGGCGCTAACTGCCGAGAGGCGGTGTTTCGCGATTCGAGTCTGGTGAACGGAGACGGTGTGGGCTCGGATTTCAGCGGCGCGACCCTGGAGTCGGCTTTTCTGGCCTTCGGCAACTGGCGGCGGGCCACGTTCGACAACGCCGGGGCGATCGGGATCAGCTTCCAGCAAGCGAACCTGGAGGGGGCCTCCTTGAGGAACTTCTTCACTCACGGCGCCGACTTCTTCGGCGTCACCGCCCGCGATTGTGACCTGGCGGACTCCTACCTGGTTTCGTCTCGTGTGGCCGAGGCCGATTTCTCCCGCGCCATTCTCCAGAACTCGGAATTGGAGGACAACGACTTCGCCCGCACGAATCTCTCCGATGCGGTCATGGTCAATACCAAGCTCCGGGGAGCGAACTTCACCGAAGCCAAGCTGACCAATGCCGATCTGCATGGCTCGGACTTGTCAAACGCCGCGTTCGTCCGCACCGACATGCTCGGCGCAGACCTATCGGGGTGTCGCATCTACGGCGTGGCTTCGTGGGACCTGCAACTGGATGGAACGACCAAGCAGAGCGGCATGATCATCACTCCTCCGGAAAACGCGGAGCTGTCGGTTGATGACATCGAAGTCGCCCAGTTCGTCTATCTCCTGCTCAACAACCGGAAGATCCAGAACGTGATCAACACTGTGGGAGAGAAAGGTGTGTTGGTCCTGGGTAGGTTCACAGAGCGCAAGCAGGTGCTCGAGGCGATCCGTCGGGTATTGCGCGAGCACGGCTATTTGCCGATCGTCTTCGATTTCGAGAAGCCGACGGACCGCGATTTCACCGAGACGGTAAGGACCCTCGCCGGGATGAGCCGGTTCATCGTTGCCGAGATCACCCACCCGCGGTCGGTTCCGTTGGAGTCCCAAGCGGTGATCCCCGACTACATGATCCCTTTTGTGCCGCTCATCGAGCATGGCGAGAGGCCGTTCTCGATGTTCCGCGACTTGTGGCAAAAGCACCGGGACTGGGTGCTGGATCCTCTCACTTACAGGTCGATCGAACAGTTGACGGACTCGTTCGACGAGGCTGTGATTCGACCCGCCAATGAGAGGCTGTTGGTCCTGCGGAAACGCAAAGCCGAGGAATTGGTGATGCGCGACGTCAGCGACTACGGCTAGGTCCAGTAGACCTCCCGAACCGCGACGGGGATCTGCTCCATAGGAGGGGAAGCGGTCGGCGACAGGCCGGGCGATCGGCAACGCTAAGTTCCCCGACAAGAGCCGGCATAAGGAGCACCGATGTCCGATCAGCCATGGCACAAGACCGTCTGCATCCTGTGTGAGAGCAACTGCGGGATCGAGGTCAGGCTCGAAGGTCGCCGGCTGGCGCGTATCCGGGGTGACAAGGAGCACAAGGCTTCGCAGGGCTACACCTGCGAGAAGGCACTGCGGCTGGACCACTACCAGAACGGGCGCCACCGCCTCACGGAGGAGATCGACTGGGACACGGCGATTGACGAGACGGCGGCTCGCCTCAGAGCCGTCAAGGACCTGCACGGCGGCTAGACGATCTTCTATTACGGCGGGGGCGGCCAGGGCAACCACCTCGGCGGACTGTATGCCGCGGCGACTCGAGCCGCCGTCGGTGCTCGCTACCGCTCCAACGCGCTGGCGCAGGAGAAGACGGGTGAGTTCTGGGTAAACGCCCACATCGGCGTCTCCACCCGGGGCGACTTCGCCAACACCGAGGTCGCCCTCTTCCTCGGCAAGAACCCGTGGCAGTCCCATGGCCTCCCCCACGCCCGGCGCACTCTGAAGGAGATCGCCAACGACCCGGAGCGCTCGATGATCGTCATCGATCCGCGGCGCACCGAGACGGCCGACCTCGCCGACATCCATCTCCAAGTGAAGCCCGGCACCGACGTCTACCTGTTGGCGGCGCTGGTGAAGGTGATGCTCGACGAGGATCTCATCGACAGCCGCTTCATCGCCAATAAAGTCAACGGCTTCGACGAGATGGCGGCCACGTTCGGCGACGTCGACGTCGGCGTGTATGCGGCCAACTGTGGGATCGAGGCCGACCTGATCCGGCGAACTGCCCGGCGCATCGGTGGCGCAACGTCGGTGGCGACATTCGAAGACCTCGGCGTGCAGATGGCGCCGCACTCGACTCTCAACTCCTACCTCAACAAGCTGCTGTGGGTGCTCACCGGGAACTTCGCCAAGGAGGGTGCCATGGTGTCGCCCGTTCAACTGGTGCCGTTTGGGATCGCCAAGGCTGGTTCCCAGAAACTGTCGCCGGTGGCCGCCGCCCCGATCATCTCCGGCATGGTGCCGTGCAACGTGATCCCGTCCGAGATCCTCAGCGATTCTCCGAATGCGTACAAAGCGATGATCATCGAGTCGGCCAACCCGCTGCACTCGCTCGCCGACAGCCCGAAGTGGCGGAAAGCGATGCGGGCCCTGGAGTTCTCGGTTGTGATCGACGTGGCCATGACCGAGACGGCGCGCCACGCCGACATAGTGCTCCCGGCGGCGTCGCAATACGAGAAGTGGGAAGCAACCTTCTTCAACTTCGAGTTCCCCGACAACGTTTTCACCCTACGCAAGCCGATCCTCGAGCCGCTACCCGGCACCCTCGCCGAGCCCGAGATTCACTACCGGCTCTGCGAGGCGCTGGGCGTGCTCGACGGCGGGATGATCGCCAAGCTGCGGGCGGCCGCCGAGCGCAGCCGGCTGGAGTTCGCCGCCGCATTCTACGAACTGACTTCCGGCGATCCTATCCTCGGGCGTCTCGCTCCGGTGATGCTCTACGCCACCCTCGGCCCGACCTTGCCCGACGATGCCGCCCAGGCTGCGGTGATGTGGGGCCTGTGCCATCAGGCGGCAATGCGCGATCCGGTGTCGATCCGGAAGGCGGGGATCGAGGGTGAGGGGCCGATGCTCGGGGAGGCTCTGTTCGACTTGGTGTTGTCGTCGCGCACGGGGGTGGTGTTCTCCCATTCGGCGGCAGAGGAATCCTGGTCGCGGGTCACCACGATGGACGGCAGGCTCAACGTCAACATCCCGGAGATGCTCGAGCTCCTGGCCGCGGTGCCGCCGGCGCCGGTGGCATATACGTCTGCGGAGTTCCCGTTTGTGCTCGCCGCCGGCGAACGCCGCTCGTTCACGGCCAACACCATTTTTCGTGATCCCGATTGGCGGAAGAAGGATCGGGCCGGGGCGCTGCGGATGGGTGTTGCGGACGC
>CAMYJM010000156.1 GCA_947258635.1 uncultured Acidimicrobiaceae bacterium | reverse complement strand
CGTGCCCACTGAGGACGTCCTCTACATGCTGCATCGATCCCGCATCGAAACCGGCATCGACTTGGACGCGGTGAGCGACATCGGGCGCTGGCTCGGCGCCCGGCTCGAGCGCGATCTGCCTTCGGCGATCGGCAAGGCCGGAGGTTTCCCCGGAGGTCGATCCGTGATCGGCTAGATCGCGGCAGCCGTTCCCGTTCCGGCGGCCCAGTCCCTGTGGAGGCCTGCGTAGGTACCCCTGGCGGCGATGAGGTCGGCGTGGCGGCCCCGCTCGACCAGCCGGCCCTCATCGAAGACCAGGATCTCATCAGCCGCCTCTGCAGTCGACAGACGGTGGGCGACCGTGATCGAGGTGCGGCCGGCAATGGCGGCCTCCATGGCATTGCGCAGCCGCACTTCGAGTGCCGGATCGACAGCCGAAGTCGCCTCGTCGAGCACGAGCAGGTCGGGGTCGGCAATCCAGGCGCGCACCATCGCGACCAACTGGCGCTCGCCGGCGGACAGCTGACTGCCGCGCTCGCCCACCCGGGTGTCGAGACCTGCGGGGAGGCTATCGACCCAGTCGGCCAGGCCGAGGTCGCGGAAGGCTTGGCGGATCTCCTCCGCCGTTGCCTCGGGCTTCCCGTACCGGACGTTGCCGGCAACTGTGGCATCGAATAGGAAGCCCTCCTGGGGCACGAAGGCGACCCGGTCGCGTAGCTCGGCAAAACCGATCTGCTTGAGAGAGCATCCGCTGAGGTGAATCGAGCCGGCACTCGGGTCGAGCAGGCGGGTGACCAGCTTCGTGAAGGTTGATTTGCCCGAACCCGTCTTGCCGACCACCGCAATCCGGCTGCCGGCGGCTATCGAGACGGTCAGGTCCCGGATGACGTATTCATCGCCCGGCGGGTATGCGTACGAAACCTCGGTGAGCTCCACGTCGATGGGTCCCGGGGCCAACACCAAGTCACTTCCGCCGGGGTCGACGATATCGGCCGGGGTGTCGAGGACGTTGAGAATCCGGCGAACGCCTGCCGCTGCCGACTGCGCCTCACTCAACGTCTCCACCAGCGTCTGGATCGGCTCGACGAGAAGGTTCACCAAGAACAGGAATGCGATCAGCCGGCCGGCTGTCAGTCCGTCACCGAGGCTCGTGGCGACGCCCAGGCCGACCACGCCGGCCGTGATGAGACCGGCAAACAGCTCAGCGCTGGAAAACAGCCCGGCACCAAGCGAGAACGTCCTTACCTCGGTACGGAATTGGGCCTCGAGCGCATCGTGGACTCCGTCGAGCGTTTCGGCCTCGGCCCCGTAGGCGCGGATGGTCGGCAGCCCGGAGATCACCTCGCTTATCGTTCCCAGCGTGATCCCGATCCGCTCCCGCACCCGATCGTGAGCCCGTCGCAGGATCGTCTGAAACCAGATCAACAGGATCGCATAGACCAACGCGGCGGCCGCTACGAATAGGGCGAGCTGCCAGCGGTACAGCATCATGGCGACGACCGCGAGTACGGCCTGGGCGGAGCCGACGAGCATACCGACACCGCCCCAGTCCATGAACTCCTGGATCGCCGTGACATCGGACGTGACTCGTGAGACGAGCGCCCCGCGGCGCTCACCTTGGACGTGAAGCATCGACAGCTGATGGATGTGAGCGAATGCCTTCACTCGTAGATCGCTGAGACCGGCCGCCGACCGCACTGCGAGGCGAACCAAGGCGTGGCGGCGCACCAGCATGGCGACCCCCATCGCGACGATTGCCACCACTCCGCCCTCCACGACGTTGCCCAGGTCGATCGAGTCGTCAACGAGCAACTCGTTGTCGACAAGCTGTTGGATGACGACCGGGATGATGAGGGCGATCGCAGTGCCGATCCCGGCCAGCAGCACGGTCACCCACAGACCGCGACGCAGCTCAGGCGCAACCCGCAACACCCGTCGCAGCGCGGCCGCCGTGCCCATCTCAGTCTCGGTGAATCCTGACGTCGCCTCGATCACGGCACCCTCTCCGATGCTGCGTGGCCGCTGTCCTCGTCGTACGCCTCGAGGATCTTGGCGTAGCCGGGTATCCGCAGCAGCTGCTCGTGGGGTCCGCGCCCGAGGATGCGGCCATCCTCCAGATAGATGATCTCGTCGGCCAGCAGGATCGACGCCCGACGGTACGCCACGATGACGATCGTTGAGGGAAGCTCGGCTCGCTTGAGCGATTCGAGGATTTCGGCCTCGACGGATGAGTCGACGGACGAGGTGGCGTCGTCGAGGATCAGCAGCCGTGGCGTGCGCACCAGGGCCCTTGCCAGGGCGAGGCGCTGCCGTTGGCCACCCGACAGCGTGGTTCCCCGCTCGCCCAACAGCGTTTCGTAGGTGTGCGGGAGCGTGTCGATGAACTCGGCGGCGCCCGCCATGGCGGCGGCGTGGGCCACCGCCCTCTCGTTCGGAGAGCCCCCGATCGCGATGTTGCCGCGTACCGTGTCGTCGAAGAGGAAGGCCTCCTGGGCGACGAAGGCGACCTCGCCGGGCAGGGCCGAGCGGGCAAAGTCGCGCAGATCGCGGTCATCGAGGCGGATGACACCGCTGTCGGGGTCCCAGAGCCGGGCCAAGAGGGTAGCCAGGGTCGACTTGCCCGATCCGGTGGGCCCGACGATGGCGACCGTCCGACCGGGCGGAATCGGCATGTCCAGATCACGCAGGACGGGATCGTCGCCGTATGAGAAGCTGATCGGGGTGGTGTCTATGGCGGCACCGGTACCAACTTCACGTGAGCCCATGGCGCCGTACGTCACGATCTCCGAGGCGTCGTGCACGGCCTGGACCCGGGTCCAAGCCGCCGAGGAGTGGGCGATGTCCCAGAGCACGAAGCCGATGACCCGGATTGGAATCGTGAGCAGGCTGAACAGGTAGGCAATTGTGATCAGTTCGCCGCTGGTGATGGCTCCGCCTTGAATCCTGGTAGCGCCCAGGATGAGTATGACGAGGGTGACCAGCCCCAGCAGCCCCTCGACGAGGATCCGATAGCCGGCCCATGTGGTACCGATAGAGCTGATCTTGTCGCGCAGGGTCTCTGAGGCAACCCGGAGGCGCTGAGTCTCATAGCTCTCGCGGCCGAGCGCCTTGACGGTGAGAGCTCCGTCGAAGCTCTCATGAACCACGCGGCCGACGTTGCCCTGATCGCGCTGGATGGCTTCGAAGAGGTTGAACATGAGCCAGGAGCCCCAGACGTCAACGGCGATGATCGCGACGAGCGATACGACCGCCACGACCGCCAGCAGCGGGTCGATCAGGAAGATCAGCACGGTCGTCGCCACGAGAAGGAGGAGTGTCCCGGTCGCATAGGGCAGAGGCGCCAGAATCCATGTGGCGCCGCCGGCATCGGAATCGGCGACGGCCAGCAGGTCGCCCACGCCGCGGCGTTGGTGCCACCGTAGCTCGAGCCGCAGCATGTGATCTATCAGGTTCTCCCGCACGTCGGCCTGGCAGCGGGCCTGCAACCAGCCGGCGCCGATCCGGCGGAGCGTGATCCCGATTGCCTTCCACAGGGCCACCGCGGCGATGGCGGCCATCGCCGGCCACAGCCGACCTTGTGATGAGGCTCCCTGGTCGAGCACCGGGATGATCAGGTCGTCGACCACGTTGCCGACGACGACGGCTGCGGCCACGATGGCCCCGACGAACGCGGCCGCCCCCAGACCGCCGAGGGCAAAGGCGACCGGGTGCATCGAGACCAAACGCCAGATCAGCGCCAGCCCGCGTCGGAACACCGCGCGCAGCGTTGGACGGTCGGTGAGGGGGGCGCTCACGGAGCAATGCTAGAGGCCTGTGCCCACCTGTTTTCCGGGCCGGCCGGGTTCGCGACCGCTCGCCACCGACACGCCTAGTCTCTCGCTCGTGTCGCAGCCAGTCTCCTTCCTATCGGATTTCGGCCGTGTCGACGAGTTCGTCGGCGTGGTTCATGGCGTCATTGCCCGTATCGCCCCGGAGGTCCGGGTCATCGACATCGGACACGACTTCCCGCGAGGAAATGTGCGCGCCGGGGCCCTGGGGCTGCTGCGTGCCATCCAATACATGCCCCAGGGGGTAGCGCTGGCGGTCGTCGACCCGGGTGTGGGGACCGGACGGCGCGCTATTGCGGCTCGTACGGAGTGGGGCGTTTTCGTCGGGCCGGACAACGGGCTGCTGGCGCCGGCCGTCGCCATGGTCGGCGGTGCGGACCGAATCGTGTCCCTCGACAACCCGGAGCTCGTGCTGCCCGCCGAGGGGGCCACGTTCGACGGGCGCGATCGTTTCGCCCCGGCGGCCGCAGTGATTGCCTCGGGCCAAGTGCGGTTCGAAGACCTCGGTGCCGACGTTGCCCCCGCCTCGGTGACACCGTTGATGATGCCGCTGGTCGAGCACGAGCCCAACGCCGTTCGCGGCGAGATCCTCTGGATGGACAACTTCGGGAACGCCCAGTCGAACATCACGCCTCAAGATCTTGCAACGATCGGAGTCCGCCCGGGCGACGAGGTGATCATGCGGATCGGCGCGATCGAGCATGAGCTCAGGTGGGTCACTGCCTATGGCGACGTCCCCGACGGCGCGGGCCTCCTCCACGTCGATTCATATGGCCAGGTGGCGGTTGCCGTGCGCCGCGGCCGCTCTGATCAGGCCTACTCCCTCGAGGAGGGGATTGCGGTGACGCTGCGCAAGCCCGGTTCAGCACCCGTGGCGATTCAGAGTGTGAGCCCGGTTGTTTGAATCTTCCACACGAACGTTCCCACGATCAACGCCAGCAGCAACAACAAGACAAAAGCTGTGAAGGGGCGCATCGCCAGAGCGTATCAAGTATCAAGTATCACTTATGACGTAGCTTGGAGCGGGCGGCGCGGTCGCGACCTGCTCCACTCCCTCCTCTCTCCCAAAATTTAGGAATTGAAGGAGCCGGTTATCCTTTTTGTGTGGTTAGTAGGGCCATTCCAGCTGCGACGGTTTCCCGACTTCCGGTGTATCTCCGATCACTGGTGGATCTCTCCGCGTCCCACCAGACTTGCTCATCGGAGCAGCTTGCGGCCATTGCCGGCGTCAATTCCGCGCAGGTGCGCAAGGACCTCTCGCACTTCGGTTCCCTGGGCACCCGCGGCGTGGGGTACAACGTGGCCGAGCTGCGGTCGCTTCTGCGCGAGGCGCTCGGACTGACCCGCGACTACCCGGTCGCACTGATCGGTGCCGGCAACCTGGGCTCGGCGTTGGCCAATTACGAAGGATTCGAAACCTGGGGCTTCGAGATAGTCGCAGTGTTCGATACCGAGGCCGAGAAGGTAGGGCAAACCGTCGGCGAGCTGACCATCCAGCACCTCAACGATCTCGAGAAGGTCGTCGCGGATCGCGAGGTGACCATCGCAATCATCGCCACTCCGGCCTCGGCAGCTCAGGAGGTCGCCGACAGGATCACTCAGTCCGGAATTCGTTCGATCCTCAACTTCGCCCCGTCTGTGCTGCACATCCCGAGCAACGTTTCGGTCCGTCGAGTCGACCTGTCTACAGAACTCCAGATCCTGACCTATCACCTGAGCTCGCGCACCGACGAAGCGGTGAGTAGCTAGTCCGATTCGGTCTCGTGCTCGTATCGATCGAGGGCGAGGACGAACATCACGAAGAGGATGGCCGAGCCGACGGTGAGGGCGATTGCGGGGACCCGCACCTGGAACGCGTTGAGGCCTTCGATCGAGGCGGGGCGGATCCCGCGGGGCGCGTACACCACGAACAACAAGCTACCGATCACCAGCCACCCGAACGTGGCGGCTCCCGTGATCAGGAAGGCGAGCCTCTTGCCCACGTTGGTGTACAGCAGCAGAAAACCGGTACCGACGAAGGCCACCAGTGAGGTGATCGTGATCAGGATGCCGCGGGCGGCTATCGAGAATGCGGTTATCTCGCCTGCGTCGTCTCGTTGCTTGAATGTGGCGTCGTAAGCGTCCCCCAGCAACCCGCGCGCCGCAGGGATGAACGAGATGATTGTGATGATCGCTCCGGCCACGCCCACTTTCTCCAGCGTGCTCAGTCCGGACTCGTCGTCACGGACGCGCCGAGCCAGCCCGACCAGGCGGCCGGTGACCCGGTTCGGGTTGAAGCGGCTATCGCTCATAACGACCTCTCATACTTGACCAGCAACTCGATGTCTTCAGTGCTCAGGATCTGGCCAAAGCTCGGCATCCGGCCACTGCCGAGACCGTTGATCCCGTAATTCACGCCGAACTCGGACCCGCCGATGATGAAGTCGATTTGGTCGGCAGGGTCGGGGAATTGGTTGACGGCCCGGGCATCGAGGAGTGACGGGCCCCATGCCCCAGATCCGGCTTCATACTCGAACGGCACGCCGGCGCTGTAGCCCGCCGTGTGACACCGTGCGCAATATGCGTTGAAAAGTCCGACGGCCCGCTCGGCCTGGGCGAGG
>CAMYJM010000155.1 GCA_947258635.1 uncultured Acidimicrobiaceae bacterium | reverse complement strand
GCTCTGGGAGTTGCACAGCATCTCGACCGAGCCGGCGCCGGGTCAGGTGCTGTAGGCCTCGCTGGTCGGCTTCACCGGCCGGTGCAGCCACCGCGGCCGGCGTAACCCGCCGGGGCCCGGACCGGACCGCGCCTTGGTGAGCCACTCCCGATAGATCTGCATTGACTTGGTGGTGTCGACCGAGATGTCGCCGTAGCGGTCGCCCGCTTCGGCACCGCTCAGGCGAACTCGCTGGTGCCAGCAGTGCATTCCCGACACCGGGTCCGGGTGCACGGGGAAGGCGAGGTTCTGGTTGACCCCGGCGTCCTGCCACCAGATACGCTCGCTGTCGGGATCGGGGGACGTGAAAGGTCTGATGCCCTCCTTCTGGCGGAGCATCCAACCGGTGGCCGTCTTCCTCAGGTCGACGAGTGCCGAGCTCCACCGCTCGTTGCCGATGGCGTCGTTGAGGCGCCAACGGCCGAGGTGGTGCGAGGCGGCGACCACTCCGGGTCGGATGCCCTCGGTGCGCCAGGCGCGCATCACGAAATAGCCGATGTCGGTTGTGATTCGCACCATCTGTCCCGTGTCGAAACCGAGCGCGTCCGCGTCGTGGGGATTGATCCAGAGCGGATGGCCGTGGGAGATCTCGTAGAGGTACTTGGCGTTGCCCGAGCGGGTGTGGATCAGCGTCGGCAACCGGAAGGTTGGCAGCAGAATGCGTTCGTTACCGGCGAGGTCGAGATCCTTCCAGTAGACGTGCGTCCTCATGTAGTCGGGGATGGCGGCGTCCTCCCAACCCCACTCGTTCAGCGTTGGGGAATACCACTCGAGCTTCTGCGAGGGAGTCGGCCACCCGACCCGCTCGGCTCCGTCGACGACGACGCCGGCACCGGGCTCTGCCGGCCGCTCGTGGACCTCGTAGATCTCACTCTCGACCTCGACTGCGCCGTACTTGCGCATGAACTCGAGCGGCGTTAGCCCCTCGGCGGCCGCCTTTTCCGGCAGGCCCGGTACCGAATTCTCGAACATCCAGCCGTAGTACTCGTCGACCGACACCGGGCGCGCGGCATCGACCGGCGACTCGAACCACCGTCTGATGCCGAGAGAGCCGTCGGGGTCGATCCGCCATGAGAGGTCGATCCAGAACTCGGTCTCCTCCCAGACCTCCCCTGGGTTGGCCTCATGGGTGCGTTCGAAGGTGGCGCCGTCACGTTCGCCGGCGACCCGCAGCACGGGCTGGCGGAAACCGAGCCAGCTACCGGCGTGGGTCTCATAGGAATGCGTGTCGTGGCGTTCGGCGGCGATGCCCATCGGCAGGACGTAGTCGGCGAACCAGGCGCTCTCCGACCAGGTCGGGGTCAGCGCCACGTGGAGGCCGATCATCGACTCGTCGGTCAGCACATCGAGCCAGGTGAATCCATCGGGGTTGGTCCACATCGGGTTGTAGACCCGGGTGAAATAGACGTCCACCTTGCCGCGGCCCTCCTTGAGAAAGTGGGGGAGCAGGATCGACATCTCGTGATGAGCGATGGGGTACTCCAGCGGCCATAGCATCTCGTTCCAGCGGCTGTGCGGCGGCGGCATGTTCCAGTGCTCCGGCTTGAACTTGTCCCAGGTGTTCGGGGAGACTCCGCCCCGGGTGCCGACGGAACCGGTGAGCACCTCGAGGAACCACAGGCAGCGAGCGACTTGCCAGCCGCCCTCGTTGCCGGATCCGGCGGATCGCCAGGTGTGCGAGGCGAATCGGTTGCCGGCATCGGCGATGCCGCGGGCTACCTTCTCGAGGCGATCGAGTGGCACTCCGCACTCGGCGGCGGCGAACTCGAGGGTGTACTCGGAGTATGTCTCTTTGAGGTGCTCGACAAAGCCGTCGACGGTGCGTTCTATGTCGGGCGCCCTCGCCTCCAGCGCCTCTTCCCAATTCACCCACTTGCGGATGAACTCACGATCGATGGCGTCCCACTGGAGCAGCTGGTTGGCGAAGGCCAGCAGCATTGCCGGCTCGGTGCCGGGCCACGGGGACAGCCAGATGTCGGACATCGATGCGGTGTTCGACAGCCGGGGGTCCACAGTGGCGAGTTGGGCGCCCTTCGTCTTGGCCTCCATGATCCGCTGAGCGTGGGGGTTGAAGTAGTGGCCGGTCTCGAGATGGGCCGACAGCAGCAGGATGAACCTGGCGTTGGCGAAGTCGGCCGACGGCCGATCGTGGCCCATCCACATCGCGTATCCGACCCGGGCCGAGCTCGAGCAGATGTTGGTGTGGCTGTTGTGGCCATCGACGCCCCACGCCTTCAGCGTACGGTCCATGAAGCCGTCCTCGCCGGGCCGGCCCACGTGGTACATGATCTCGTCGTGGCGATCCTCGGCGATGGCGCGACGCATCCGGCCGGCGATGTCCTCGAGCGCCTCATCCCAGGTGACCCGCTCCCACTGGCCGGAGCCCCTCTCGCCGACCCGCCGCATCGGATGGAGGATGCGCTCCGGGTCGTACATCTGGTTGAGAGTGGCCGGTCCCTTGGCGCAGTTGCGGCCTCGCGACCCGGGGTGGGCCGGGTTGCCCTCGAACCGGCGCACCTCGCCGGTGTCCTTGTCGACGTACGCCAGCAGGCCGCACGCCGACTCGCAGTTGAAACACGTCGTCGGCACCAGCCGGTAACGATTCTTCTTCTTGTCGGGCCACGCCGCCGCGTCGTATTCCTCCCAGTCGTCCCACAGCTCGGGCGGCGGGAAGTTGGTCAGCTCGCCGCCGGGAAGCAGCCGTTCGATCGGGGTGCGTTCGGTATCTGTCATGAGAGGGGCACGCTTTGTCCGGCTTTCACGTAGGCGTCGTCGGCAAACCAGATTCCGGCCATGGCGGCGATTCCGGCGCCCGCACCGACGACGCCGAGGTCCGGATTGCCGAGATAGATGAAGCCAAGGACGACGGGGACCGCTACACCGATGAGCTGCCCTCCGACCCACCACTCGGTCTTGTGTTCACCCCTGGAGAGATGGTGCATCGCCTCTGCGGCATTGCGGGTCGGGTGGCGCGACATGAGCTCCGCTGCGGCGATCAGCCCTAGAGCGGCGGCCCCGCCGATGAGGCACCAGCTGGCCGCATCGAGCAAGGGCGGGTCCACGATGCCGAAGGCAAACGCAAACAGGAGGGTGGCGCCTCCTCCGGCTGAGAAGGCTCCCGCAATCATGTGCCACAGCAGTAGTGGGTTCTGCCACAGGTCGCGCGCCTCAGCCTGGCCGAAGAGCAGGGCGGTATACCCGGCGACTGCGAGGCCCAAGCCGGCTGCGATCCACACGATTCCCGGAAGAACAGCACCACCATCAAACATCATTGCGTCCACTTCGGGTCCCTGCGTGAAGATGCCAGCGAATGTCCACACCGCAAGCAGAGCCGCATATGCACTGAGGATCCAGGCACCTCGCACCAGCCAAGACCCGGGATTGCCCTTCGTGAGCAGGTACAAGAAGCGATCGGGCCGCTTCAGGTCCCACACCAGCAGTCCTCCGGTGGCCGCCAGGAGCGCACCGGCCACGATCGGCACCCCCAATCGTGCCCAGCCAGTCGTGACATCTGCGCCGGCCAGCAGCGCCAGCGCCATGACGATCGCCAAGCCGGCGGCGATGCCCTTGGTGAGGAAGTAGCTCGATACCCGCCAGCCCCAGGGCATCGGATGGCGGCTGTTGTAGACGACGCGGGCCGGCGTCGCCGGCTCATGCACGATCTTGGGCCCCGCCGCGGCGATGGCGCCCGGTGTCAGCTCCACCGCCAGCCACGATCCGGCCGGGTCTTGCCAGATGCCGCCGTCGCCGCTGTCGACAGCCCCGAGCGGATCGAGGCTGGCTACGGAGGCGCCCCGGTACCAGAGGTTGGGTCGGGTCCCCTGTTCAACAGAACGCTGGGAGAGCTCCTCGGTGGCAACCAATTGCGCAATCCGCGTTGCCGGATTGTCGAGATCACCGGCGACAATCGCCTGTTCCGGGCAGACGACGACACAGGCCGGCTCGAGCCCGATGTCGGTGCGATGGGCGCAGTAGTTGCACTTCTGGGCAGTGTGGTCCCCGGGATGGATGTAGAGCGCGTCGTAGGGACAGGCCTGCATGCAGCTCTTACAGCCAATGCACCGGCTCGTGTCGAAGTCGACGATGCCGTCGTGGCGCTTGTAGAGCGCCCGGGTCGGGCAGATCGTCACGCACGGGGCATCTGCGCAGTGATTGCAGCGCATCACCGAGAAGAAGCGCCGGGTGTCGGGCCAGGTACCGGATTCGACGTACTTGACCCAGGTGCGGTTCACTCCCAGCGGGACATTGTGCTCCGTCTTGCAGGCCACCGTACAGGCGTGACATCCGATACAGGTTGTCTGGTCGATGACGAAGCCGTAACGCACAGCACCTCCGCCCGGCAAACTAGTTGCTAGATCGTGAATCGGCGACAGGTGTGCGGCCCGACGGTGATCGCGCCGCGACCTCGCACTCAAACGCATTTCGTCAGAGGGCGGGTGTTCTGACTCCGTTGCTGGCGACGAGCGGCAGGCCCAAGCTCCGCCAGGCGACGAGGCCGCCCGCCAGGTGGTACACGCGGTAACCCTCTCTGACCAGCTTCTTTGCGGCGCGCTTGGACTTCGAGCCGCTCCGGCACACAACGACTACCGTATCGGCGCGACCGACGCTGTGGGGACCCAGGTCGCCAGCGGCCACCCAGTCGGATCCTTCGACGTGGGCGGCGGCCCATTCCTGTTCGCTGCGCACATCTATCATGTGGGCGCCGCTCTCGAGAATGATCTTGGCGGTGCGGGGATCCACTGACTTGATCTTGGTCGCCATAGCTCGATTTTACGCTGGACCTGTTGTGATTTGAATGAGTATTCCGGGTCGTGCGGTTGGGCTAGTTCGCCGGATCCACTGGGGCACGAAGGTTATCGAGCATCTGGTTCTCACCCGGGTCCGGCGTCGTCGGCTCACCGATCTGCCACTGCTCGCGCAGACCAGCGCCTAATGTCTCCAGGACTGCCGATCACGGACGGATATTGGAGCCGAGCGACTGGAAAGGCCCCCGCCGGGGTGATCTCATCGCGGGGCTGAGCGTCGCCGTCGTTCTGATCCCCCAGGCTCTCGCTTACGCCGAAATCGCCGGGCTCCCCGCCTATATCGGGCTCTATGCGGCGGCGCTTCCTCCGCTGGCGGCGGCGGCCCTAGCCTCGTCGCGATACCTGCAGACCGGGCCGACGGCGATGACGGCACTGCTCACGTTCGGAGCCGTCAGCCAGCTCGCGGCGCCGGCGAGCGCCGAATATGTCCAAGTCGCGGTCGTCCTGGCCCTCATCGTCGGGGTCGTGCGGCTCGGACTCGGCCTGGTGCGCGGCGGGGTTGTTGCCTACTTGATGTCCTCGCCGGCGTTGATCGGCTTCGCGGCGGCTGCAGCAATACTGATCCTCGCATCGCAACTCCCCACGGCCCTCGGGGTCGGCGGTGGAGACGGTTCGTTGCTCGGCGACGCGTGGAGAGCGTTGTGGGATGTCGGCTCCTGGAGCTGGCCCGCCGTCCTCATCGCGGCGAGTACCGTGGTCGTGCTGCTGGTGGGCCGCTGGCTCAATCACCGCTTTCCGGGAGTACTCCTGGTCATGGTCGCCGGCATCGTGATCAGCGAGATCGTCGGGTACGAGGGAGCCGTTGTGGGCCGCGTCCCGGCCGGCCTTCCGCCGCTTTCCGTCTCCTTCCAGCTCGAGCATTTCTGGCGCTTGGTGGTACCGGGCGCAGTCATCGCGCTGCTCGGCTTCGCCGAGGTGGCGGCCATCTCCCGGACGTTTGCCACCCAGGACAGAGAACGCTGGGATCCCAATCGCGAGTTCGTGTCCCAGGGTTTCGCCAACATCGTGGCGGCTGTTTCCGGCGGCTTTCCGGTGGGCGGGTCGTTCTCGAGGTCTTCCATCGCACGGCTCGCCGGGGCACGCACGAGGTGGGCGGGGGCGATCACCGGCCTCACGGTGCTCGCCTTCCTGCCGTTCGCCGATGTGATCTCATCCCTCCCGCGGGCCGTCCTGGCGGCCATAGTGATCGTTGCCGTCGTCCGGCTGGTTCGACTGACGACGATGGTGCGCCTCATCGGCCAAACGTGGGGGCAAGCTTTTGTGGCCTGGACGACGTTCGCGGCGACGCTGGCGCTGGCGCCGCGGATCGAGCTCGGAGTCATCGTTGGAGTCGCGTTGGCCGCCGCGGTCCACTTCCGGCGCGAGACCCTGCTGCGGGTATCGGTGCAGAAGCAGAATGGCGTCCTCGTGCTGCAACCGTCGGGAGTGCTGTTCTATGGTTCGTCGGCGCGTCTCGATGAGACGTTCGCGACTGAGTTGGCCGGCCACCCCGAGATCCAGTCGGTCGTGGTCGACCTCGAAGGTCTGGGGCGCATCGACTACACCGGCGCCCTGGCTCTGAAAGAGTTCCTGGACGAGGCGGCGGCGGCGGGTCTCGAAGTGGCCGTGCGCGATATCCCGCAGCACGCCGACCGC
>CAMYJM010000154.1 GCA_947258635.1 uncultured Acidimicrobiaceae bacterium | reverse complement strand
CGTAGATGAGGAGGTTCTCGTCGACCGGGATCTCCTCATCGAGATTTTCCTGCTGGGGAACGACTCCGATCCGGGCCCGGATCGAAGCCCCGTCGCGCTGTGGGTCCATCCCGAACACGGTGAGGTCGCCGCCGTCGAACGGAGATACGGCGCCGATCATGCGCATCGTCGAGCTCTTCCCGGCACCGTTGGGTCCGAGAAATCCGAAGACCTCACCCCGTCGAACCGCGAAATCGACCGCATCAACTGCGGTGAGGTCCCCGAATCGTTTGGTGAGGGCCCGCGCTTCTACGAGGGGCGAACCATCCACAGCGTCAGCCTACCGCCAGTTACGATCGTGCAATGGAGCGGGCCGACGCGTCATTCACCGAGGCGGTTATCGAGGTTCTCGATCGGTTGCAGCCCGGCGAGGTGATGGCATATGGCGAAGTGGCGGCTGAGGCCGGCTACCCCGGAGCGGCCCGGGCCGTCGGCAATCTGTTGCGCACCACTCCGGGGCTTCCGTGGTGGCGGATCGTCACCGCGACCGGCCGGCTGGTGCCCGGGAACGAAACGGAACACGCCGCCCGGTTGCGCAGTGAGGGCGTTGGGGTCGCCCGGGGACGTGTGGCCCGCCGTTGAGGGCCATACTTGGGGCTGACTTCGCCGAACCGACAACATGAGTGTGGAGGGCCAATGGCGACCCATTCGATCGTCGAGCTGATCAGACGCAAACGTGATGGTGCCGAACTGACCGCCGACGAGATTGCCTGGATCATCTCCGCATTCACCGCCGGGGACATCCAGATGTACCAGATGTCGGCGCTGCTGATGGCGATCATGTTTCGCGGCTTGAGCGACGCCGAGCTGTCGGCCTGGACCGAGGCGATGCTGCATTCGGGTGAGGTGCTCGACCTGTCGACGGTCCCCGCTCCGAAGATCGACAAACACTCGACCGGCGGCGTCGGGGACAAGGTCTCGATCCCGCTGGCCCCCATCGTTGCGGCGTGCGGCGTGGCCGTGCCCATGATGTCGGGCCGCGGCCTCGGGCACACCGGCGGCACTCTCGACAAGCTCGAATCGATATCCGGCTTTTCTCCCAACGTCCTCCCCGCCGACTTCGTGACCGGGCTCCTCAAGCACAATCTGGTGCTGGCGGGCCAGACCGACACGCTGGTCCCGGCCGACAAGGCGATCTACGCGTTGCGCGACGCCTCCGGCACGGTTCCGTCGATCCCGCTGATCGCCTCGTCGATAATGTCCAAGAAGCTGGCGGAGGACCTCGACGGCCTCGTGCTCGACGTCAAGGTCGGCAAGGGAGCCTTCATGAAGACGGTCGATGAAGCGACCCGGCTCGCCGAGACGATGGCGACCATTGGGCGCCGCTACGGCACCGCCACCGTGGCCCACCTGACCGCGATGGACCAGCCGCTCGGCGAGAAGATCGGCAACGCGCTCGAGATCGAAGAGTCGCTCGACATTCTGCGCGGCGGCGGGCCCGCCGACATGGTCGAGATCACCAAGACCCTTGCGGTCGAGATGGTCGTTCTCTCCGGCCTGGCCCGCGATGCCGACGCCGCCATTTCGATGGTCCGGCGGGTGGTGGGCAACGGCGCCGCGCTGCGCAAATTCCGCGACGTGGTCGAAGCTCAGGGGGGAGATCCGGCGATCATCGACGGCACCAGACCGCTCGTCAGTGCCCCGCACCGGCACACCCTCCGTTCCCGCTCCGCCGGTTATGTCCGTGAATGTGATGCCCTGGCGATTGGGATGGCGGTCGGCCGCCTCGGCGGGGGCCGGGTGGCGGCTGAGGACTCCATCGACCCGGCGGTGGGGTTGGTGCTGGCGGCGAAGGTGGGCGACGCCGTCGCCGAGGGCGACGAGCTGGCCACGGTGCATTACTCCACTCCGGACCGGCTGGCCGCGGCGCTCCCGCTGCTCGAGCAGGCCTGGGCCATCACGCCTGACCCGGTACAGGTCCCGCCGCTGCTGATAAGCCGCATATCCGGGAGATGAACGGGTAGCCTCGTCGCCATGGCTTATGAAGCAGCGGAAGCCGCCGCGTCGCGCATCGCCGCCGCGAGCGGCCGTCAGTCCCACGATGTCGGCCTGGTCCTCGGTTCGGGGCTCAAAGAATTCGCCGACGATTTGCCCGGTGCGGTGGTAATGGACTCGGCCCAGCTCGGATTCCGGCAGCCCCAGGTGGTGGGCCACGTCGGCCGGGTGGTGTCAGCCGAGGTTGCCGGCACCCGCCTCCTCACTTCCGCCGGCAGAGTGCATGTCTACGAAGGCTGGGACCTGGCGGACGTCGTGCTGGCGGTGCGGGCCATGGCGCTTGCCGGGTGCAAGACCGTGATCCTGACCAACGCGTCGGGGGGTATCGGCGAGGGGCTGCGGCCCGGCGATCTGGTGGCGATATCCGATCACATGAACACGATCGGCCGCGACCCGCTCGTGGGCGACAACGACGAGCGGTTGGGCCCTCGATTCCCCGATATGTCGGCGGTCTACCCGCAAAGGCTGCGCGACATCGTCGCCATGTCTGCTGCCGCGGTCGGCATCGAGTATCGAGAGGGTGTCTATGCATGGCAGCTCGGGCCGAGCTACGAGACGCCGGCTGAGATCGAAGCGCTGCGACGCCTCGGGGCCCACATGGTGGGGATGTCGACCGTACCCGAAGCCATCGCGCTCGCCCACATGGGTGTGCCGATCATCGGGATCTCACTCGTCACCAACCTGGCCGCAGGCATCGGGACGGAACCGCTTTCCCACGACGAAGTCACCGAGATCGCCGGCCAGGCGAAGGCGCGTTTCCGTGCGCTGCTCATGGATCTCATCCCCCGGATTCCCTTGGCTTGATCGCGTCTTTGCGGCATCGCGCAAAACCCGTAACATCGCAGCGTTTCAACGAGGAGTGCCCAGCGTATGAAGATCGTCGTCTGTGTGAAGCAGATCCCGGACCCAGCCTCGCCTTACAAGCTGGATCCGGAAAGCTATTTCGTCATCCGACCCAACGACCAGGTCCTCGACGACACCGACCGGTACGGCGTCGAAGTAGCGCTGCAGCTCGCCGACGAGATCGGCGAGGCGGCATCGGTGACGCTGCTGTCGATGTCGCCGGGGGGAAGCCAGCAGGGCATTCGTCAGGCTCTGGCGATGGGAGCCGACGGCGCCATCCTCGTCGAGGACGAGACCCTGCGCGGCGCCGATGCCCTCACCACCTCGCAGGTGCTGGCGGCCGCCGCCACCCGGGCCGGGGCCGATCTGGTCATCACCGGCACTGAGTCGACCGACGGCTACACCGGCGTGGTTCCCCAGCAAGTCGCCGAGCTGATGGGAGTCCCGGCACTGACGTTCGCTCGCAAAGTCGAGCACGTCGACGGCAAGATCCGCATCGAGCGTCAGACCCAGGCCGGCTACGACGTGGTCGAGGGAGCTTTGCCGGCAATCCTCTCGGTGACGTCGGGCGTGGTCGAGCCCCGCTACCCGACTTTCAAGGGCATCATGCAAGCGAAGTCGAAGCCGGTCGAGACCCTGACGGCCGCCGACCTCGGCGTTACGCCCGAGGTCCGCCAGAAGATCGTGTCTGTTGAGGCGGTGCCGGGTCGCGAGGCCGGGGACATTGTTGAGGATGACGGCGAGGGATACCTGCGCATCATCGAGAAGCTCGAAGAAGTGAAGGTCGTCTGATGAAGACGTGGGTATTTTCGACGGAATCGGACGGCGCGGCCGCGCCATCGGCCCTCGAGGCTCTGAGCAAGGCCCGCGAGTTTGGAGGGGAGCTCGGCGCAATACTCGTCGGCGCCGGGAGCGACACCGCGCTGGCACAGCTCGGTGCCCATGGAGCCGCCACGGTGCTCCACGGCCCACAGACTGCTTCGTCGGCGGTCATCGCCGCCGGTATCGCCCAGGCGGTCGCGGCCGAGCAACCCGACCTTCTCATCTTCGGAATGGGCACCCTCGATCGCGACGTAGCCGGGCGGCTGTCGGCCCGGCTCGGCAAGCCGGTGCTGGCCAATGCGGTCGATATCACCGTCGGTGACGGTACGTTGCGAGTCGCCAATGAGATCCTGGGAGGCTCGACACTGGTGGTCACCGAGTCGGCCGGTGGATCGCCGGCAATCGTGATCACCCGTCCCAAGGTTTTCGCCGCGGAGCCGGCTGATGGCGGCGCTCCCGCCGTCACGGCGTTGGAGGCGCCCGACGTTGGGCACGCCGACGCCCTCGAAGTGCTGTCGCAGCATGCCGAAACCTCGGAGGGCCCGGATCTCGAAGCGGCCGCGATCGTAGTGTCCGGCGGACGCGGCATGGGTGACGCGGACCGCTTCGCGGTTCTCAACGAGCTGGCCGGGCTCCTCGGCGGCGCCGTCGGGGCCACCCGGGCAGTCGTCGACGCCGGCTGGGTGCCGTACTCACTCCAGGTCGGACAGACCGGCAAGACCGTCAAACCCGACTTGTACATTGCCTGCGGGATCAGCGGCGCGATGCAACATCTGGTGGGCATGAAGGACTCGACGACGATCGTGGCAATCAACAAGGACTCCGAGGCCCCCATCTTCGGCATCTCCGACCTGGGGATCATCGGCGACGTCCACACGGTCGTCCCCGCCCTGGTCGAAGCCCTCAAGAACCGCGGCTAGCGACGCACCTCGATCAAATCCTGATTTGCCCGAAATGTGCAAAACGACGGAACCGGCGCCAGCGCGGCGCCGGTTCCAGTCCGGGAGAGGCATTCTTCCACCAAATGCCTGCTCGTAACCGTCCTCCAATCGGAGTGCTGACATGGCGGCCTTAGCGACCCACCAAAACCGATGGCGTGAGGACTTCACGGAGTATCGGAACGTTTCTCGTATCTCTTGAGAGGTGGTCACCCGAGTGACTCGGGTCCGAACGCATGCGGGAGCAGCTCTTCCAGCGAATGTTCTCTCACTCCGCCCTCACCGTCCTGGACGACGACCCGCGCCACCTCGAACTCACGCATCAGTTGGCGGCAGTTGCCGCACGGATGACACCCGGCAACGTCCAGACAGCCGACTGCCACCGTCTCGATCCGGCGAACCCCGGCAGCGGCCGCTGCGGCGATGGCGGCCGCTTCCGCACAGATCGTTGAGCCGTATGCGGCGTTCTCGACGTTGACCCCGACGAAACGGCGACCATCGGCGGCTACGGCAATGGCGCCGACCCGAAACTCCGAGTAGGGGGCGTAGGCGGCTTCGGCCGCCCGGCGCGCCTCCACTACCAGCTCGGGCCCATCCCCGGGAATCTCGCTATCCACCATGTGATTTGTAGCTCACTCGCCGATGAGGGCGTCGACATAGGACGCCGGGTCGAACGTTATCAAATGATCGATGCCCTCACCGACGCCGATGTATTTCATCGGGATTTCCAACTCCTGCTCGACCGCGACGACCACGCCGCCGCGCGCCGAGCCGTCGAGCTTGGTGATCACCAGCCCCGTGACCCCGACCGCCTCGGTGAAAGCCCGGGCCTGGGCGAGCGCGTTCTGGCCGGACGTGCCGTCCACGACCAGCAGCACCTCATCGATATCGCCGGCCTCCCGACGCAGGATCCGGGCGACTTTGGCGATCTCATCCATCAGATTGGTCTTGGCTTGGAGCCGCCCGGCGGTGTCGATGATCAGCACGTCCGCCCGGCGAGCTTGCGCCGCCCGATAGGCGTCGAATGCCACCGAAGCCGGGTCGGTGGCTCCGCCGCCGCCGACGACCGGCACTCCGATCCGATCCGCCCAGGTGCGCAGCTGGGTGTCGGCGGCGGCCCGGAACGTATCGGCGGAGCCCAGGATCACGGACTTGCCGTCACCCTTGAGGATGGAAGCCAGCTTGGCAATCGTTGTTGTCTTGCCTGATCCGTTGACCCCCACCACCAGAATCACCGCAGGCGCACCCCCCGTGCGCAGTGAGCGGTCTTTGTCGCCGAGAAGCGCCCGCAGTTCATCGCATAGGGCAATTCGGGCCGCCGCGCCGGTCTCGGGGCGGCGGCTCTTGACGCCTGCCACCACGCGGGACGCTGCGGCGACACCCATATCGGCTGCAATGAGCGACTCTTCGAGCTCGGCCCAGAAATCGCCGTCGAGGTCGCCGCGCCCGAGCAGGGCGTTGAGCCTGTCGCCGAGCGCCCGCCGGGTCTTGCCGAGTCGCCGGCGCAGCGAATCGGGGGCCTCGGTCGCCGCCGGTGGTGCCACCGATGGCGGAGCCACTGCGCCCGACCGGCGCGCCACCAACCATCCGGCGAGAACGAGGACTACGACAACTACCGCGACGATCACTTCGACTGGCATGATGTCTCCACGCTACTTGCGCTCCTAGACGGAGGCGCGGTCCAAACGTTGCGACAGCACTTGTGAAGATCCGCCGGGCTCCATCGTCACGCCGTACAAGATGTCGGCCGCTTCCATAGTCTGCTGCTGGTGCGTGATGATCACGAGCTGCGCCGAGTCGCGCAGTGTGGCTACCAGCCTCAGGAAACGTCGCAGGTTGGCATCGTCGAGGGCAGCCTC
>CAMYJM010000153.1 GCA_947258635.1 uncultured Acidimicrobiaceae bacterium | reverse complement strand
GCCGCCCCGGCGGCCTCGCGGATCGCCTTTTCAATGATATCGATGACCTCGCGGCTCAGGCCCATCTCATCGAGAGTCGGCGATTCGAGTTCCGCAAACGGCGGGATGGCGACCGGTCCGTCCGGTACGGACGGAAGGTGGCCGGCGAGCGCGTGTACCCGGGCGACCGCCGCCGGCGTCAGCGACTCGATATCGGAAACGAGCTCGTCGACAAACCCGAGCGCAACCGCCTCGTTTGCCGTGACTCTCCTACCCAATCGCAGCATCTCGTGGAACGTGGCGCCGGCTTCACTCCAACGCCGGTAGGGAACCACCAACGCTCCGATACCCGGGGCGATACCGAGCGTGACCTCCGGGAGCTGGAACCACGCATCGTGGACTGCAACGATGCTGTGGCAACGCAGGGCCAGCTCGAGACCACCACCGAGCGCCATGCCGTTGGCGGCCGCCACTACCGGCTTGGTCATCGCATCGAGGTGCACCAGCAGACGGGAGCAATCCCGGGCGTACTGAGCGGCCACATCGGCGTGGCCGAGCATCTGGGGAAAGCGGTCGATGTCGGCCCCGGCACAGAAGGCCCGGTTCCCGTAGCCCGTGATCACAAAACCGGCGACGTCCGGATCGGCCTCATGCTCAGATATGGCGTCGAGCAACTCGTCGGTGACCTCGTCATCGAGCGCGTTGAGCGCCTGCGGCCGACGGATCGTGAGCACGACGACCCCGTCGACCTCGTCCACCAGGACGTGGCGCCGCCATCCGCCATAATCCGCCAGCGGCCGCGTCGGTAGCGGCATACCGGGCCGCTCGGCGGCAAAGCGTTCCAGGATGCGCTGAACCTCGTCAGCGCCCAGCTCCTCCATCAGCCGCTGCGGGCCCTTCTTGAACCCGAGGGCGAGCTGGCATCCCAGTTCGAGGTCGGCGGCCGTCCCGATGCTGCGATCGATGATGTCCACCGATTGCGACAGCAGCACGCCGACCAGCCGGTCTCGAATCGTTGCCGCTACCGCACCGTCCACGGCCACGTCCGCGCCCGCGCCCGGAGAGGAAGTCAACCAGCGGTCCACAGAGCCGAATACGGGCGCCGGCCGGTAGTGCTCGCCCTCTTCCTCCATTTGCAGGCTGTTGGTCTCGATGATGATCGGGTTGCCTTTGGCCAGGTTGAGAACGAAGAAGGGGCCGGCGTGCACCAGCTCCTCGGCAACGCTGTCGATCTGGGCGGCCGTGGCGTCGCCGAGCAGGTAGCCCGCTTCGTTGCACCAGTTGTCGAAGATCCGGTCGAGCATGAAGCACACCACGTCGGCGGTGACCAGCGGCACCTTGCCGGTTAGGCAGAAGAGCCACCGGAGATACTCAACCGTGGCGGGGTCGGCACCGGCCCAATCGACGATCTCTACCGCGGGGTTGCGGAAAGCCGGAGCGAAGAAGTGAGTGACGGTGGCCCGCCCCGGATGCGCCAGCTTCCCGAAGAGACGGGCCGCCGGCAGCGAGCTCGTGTTGGACGTGATGAGGGCATCGGGGCTCACGATCTCCTCGATGCGCCCGAAGATACGGCGTTTGAGCTCGAGGTTCTCGGTGGCGGCTTCGATGACCCAATCACAGCCGGCTATCGCGTCGTAGTCGAGAGTCGGTACCAGCTTCCGCATTACGCCCGCCGCCTGGTCTTCGGTGAGCTTCTTGCGGGCGAGGCCCTTGTCGACGTAGCCGGCGATCCGCGACATCGCCGCGTCGAGCGGCTCCTGGGCGACGTCGACCAGCACTAGCTCGAGATCGGCGATGTTGCTCTTCAGGTAGTAGCCGATGTCGGGACCGATCGTGCCGGCACCGACGATCGCCACGCTCCGGGGAAGCGGTCGGGCCGGAGCGGCCAGTAGCGGGTTCTGGTATTTGGGCAGATTCACTCCCCCACCTTGGCGGCGAGCGCTTGGACGACCTTCTCCGGCGTGATCGGAAGGTCCCGGATGCGCACGCCGACTGCGTCGTAGATGGCGTTGGCTATGGCCGGCGCCGTCGGCACAATCCCCGCCTCGCCCAGCCCTTTGGCGCCAAAGGGACCTTCGGGGTCATTCGTCTCGACCCACTGCAACTCGATGGGGAACGCGATGTCGGCGGCGGTGGGGATCTTGTAGTCGGTGAACCCCGGGTTGAGGATGCGCCCCTCGGAGCTGTGGACCTCCTCGTAGAGCGCATAGCCGACGCCCTGGACGATGCCGCCGTAGAGCTGCCCCTCGGCGGCCTGGCGGCTCAAAACCCGCCCGCCGTCGGTGACCGCCACCATCCGCAGGATGGTCACCTCGCCGGTGTCTTCATCGACTTCCACCTCGACGCCCTGCACTCCGAAGGTGTATGCCGCCGACATGTTGCCGTATCCAGCGCTCCAGTCGGGCAGATCCGTGGGCGGCTCGTAGAACGCCTCCTCGGTGAACATCGTCCCGGTGCCCCCCTCCTTGGCGAAGTGGGCCGCCCGCAGGAACCGGCCCAGCTCAACGCGCAGCCAAGGCTCGTCACCGGCGTCCTTGCAGAGGAGCCACCCGTTTCTGAGATCGAAGCCGTCGCGGGTCACCGAACGGAAATCGAACTCGTCGAGACCTTCCCCCTCCCCCAACGCCGCCAGGTTGCGCTCCACCTCGCCCGGATACACCTGCTCGGCCAAAGCGAAGATCCGCTCCCGGAGGCGGGCCCCGGCGATCCGGGCGGCGTTGCCCGCCATGAACGCCCCCCGGCTGGCGTGCGTGCCCACGTCCCAGGGCGCGGTCGCGGTGTCCGTCTGGTTGATTATCACCCGCTCCGGAAGAACCCCGACCGCCTCGGCCACCATCAGGCTCAGCGCGGAGTGCAGCCCCTGGCCCATCTCGACGCCGCCGTAGCTGACGTTGACATTGCCGAAATCGTCGAGCTTGAGGATGATCCCGCTCCCGTCCGAGCGATAGATCTTGCCGCCGCCCCCGACGTTGATGAGCGCCGCCATTCCAACGCCCCGGCCCGGCCGGCGAGACACACTGCGCGTTCGGTCCCAATCCAAGGCCTCGGCGGTGCCTTCGAGGCATTCCCGCAGCCCGCACGACTGGAGATTGAGACCCATCGGGGTCACGTCGCCGGGCTGGTTGCAGTTGAGCAGCCGCATCTCGAGCGCGTCGATCCCTGCCTTCTCAGCCAACTCCTCCAGGTTGGTCTCGATGCCCCAAGTCACCTCGGGATTGCCGTAGCCGCGCATCGCCTGGCAGTAGGTGTTGTTGGTGTAGACGATGGTGGCGTTGAAGTAGACGTTGGGCACCCGATGGAGCGACGTTGCCGCCACCAGCATCACGTTGGGATAGGTGGCTCCCCAGGAGACATAGGCGCCGTTGTCCTGGGTGACTTCGATCTCGCGGAACGTCAGCTTGCCGTTCTCGTCACAACCCTGGCGGATGAACAGCTCGGCCGATTGCCGGGGCGACAGGTAGGCGAACTCTTCATAGCGGTCGTAGAGGATCTTGACCGGTTTGCCGGTGTGCCAGGCCAGCAGGATCGAGATGTACTCATAGGCGTGGGTGTCGAGCCCGGAGCCAAAGGCGCCCCCGACGGCCGGCACCACGACGCGTACGTTCTTGTCCTTGATACCGAGAGCCCGCAGGGCGTTGGTGAAATCGCGCTGCGCCAGGAACGGGATCTGCGTCTTGGCGGTCACGGTCAGATTGCCGTTCAGATCGAATTCGGCGATGCAGCCCGCCGTTCCCAGGCTCGCCTGCTGGATCCGCGGGACCGTGTAATGGCCCTCGGCGACGAACCGGGAGGCCCGCTTGCCGGCCTCCAGATCTCCGGAGCGGTGGCTGCAGGCCGCCGGCACGAGGTTGGAGGTGACCGGGCGGCCGGTGGGGTCGGTCTCATGGATGAGGGCGGCCCCGTCTGCCAGGGCGTCGGCGGTGGTGAACAGTCCCGGCAGCGGCTCGTACTCGACGTCGATCAGATCGACGGCCTCTTTGGCGATGTCGGGATCGATGGCGGCCACCGCGGCGATCTCGTCGCGGAACTGGCGCACCTTGCCCTTCTTCAGCGCCAGGTTGTCCCGCATGAAGCCGAACCGCACCTCGGGCACGTCGTCGCCGGTGATGACCGCCCGAACTCCGGGAAGCCGCTGCGCCCGTGAAGTGTCGATGCGGACGATGCGGGCATGGGCGTGCTCGCTGAACTTGATTGCCCCGTAGAGCATTCCGGGGCGGGTGATGTCGTGGATGTAGAGCGCCTTGCCCCCGACCTTGTCGGCACCGTCGGGACGGGGCACGTCGCGGCCGATGTGGAGCAGGTCAGTCACCGCGCTCTCCTCTCGTGGCGACGGCCGCCGCCCGGATGGCGGCCACGATCTGCACGTACCCGGTGCACCGGCACAGGTTGCCGGTCAGGGAGTAGCGGATCTCGGCGTCGCTCGGGTTGGGGTTCTCGGCGAGGAGGGCGACGCCCGCCATCACGATCCCGGGAGTACAGAAGCCGCACTGGGCGCCGCCGTGGTCGAGGAACGCCCGCTGGATCGGGGAGAGAGCTCCATTGGCTTCGGCGAGCCCTTCCACCGTCATGACTGATGTCCCGGCGGCCTCACACACCGGAAAGAGGCAGGAGTTGATCGCCGCCCCGTCCACCAATACCGTGCACGCCCCGCACTCCCCCTCACCACAGCCCTCCTTGGTACCCGTTTCGCCGAGCGTGTCCCGCAGCACGTCGAGCAGCCGCAGATGGGGCTCGACCTCGGCGCGCACCTCATAGCCGTTCAGCCGGAAGCCGACCTCCACTTTCACGTTCCACCTCCGTTGGTGGAGGCGAGTCGCGCCAGGGAGCGTTCGACGAGCACGCCCGTCAGGTGGCGGCGGTACTGCTCGGAGGCACGCACGTCGCTTATCGGCGATATCTCGTGCTGGGCCTCGGCTCGGGCTCGCGCCCACGTCTCCGCGCCGGCTGCGGCGCCGGCGACGACGGATTCGGTCCGCGGCAGCCGCCGCGGCACCGGAGCGACCGCCCCGGCCGCAATCCGGACGGCACCACACGTGGCCCCGTCCATCTCGAGACGGGCGGCGACGCCGGTGATTGCCAGGTCCATCTGCACCCGGCCCTTGCGCAGGTAGATCGAGCGGGCGGCCGGCGGTGGCGGGGGCACCCGGATGGCCGTCACGATCTCGCCCGCCTCCAGCGCGGTTGCGCCCGGGCCGAGGATGAAGTCCTCGATCGTCAGCTCCCGGACGCCGGCGGCGCTTCGCAGTTCGACGAGAGCGTCGTAGATCAGCAAGGGCGGGGCACAGTCTGCCCCCGGGGAGGCGTTGCACAGGTTGCCGGCGAGGGTCGCCATGTTGCGGATCTGGGGACTACCGAACACCCGGATGGCATCGACGAGCGCCGGGAAACCGGCCGCGACGGCAGGGTGGGTGGCCACGTCTCGAAGCGGAACCGCGGCCCCGATGCGCAGCCCGGAACCATTCTCGATGTGAGTCAGCTCTTGAACGCGACGCAGGGAGATCAGGGCCGGCGGGACCCGACGCGTCTTGTTGAGGCGCACCATCAGATCGGTGCCGCCGGCGATGATCTCGGCATCAGGAAAACGTGCCACCAGCTCGAGGGCCTCGGCCGTCGTGCTCGGCTGGTGGTACTCGAATCCCATCAGGCTATGACTCCATGCTCGCGCAGACCCGCGAGGGGAATGGGAGCTTCTTGTCGAGCTCCTCCAGATGAGGCAGTGCAACGGCGGGAGGCGGGAGGCGGACAACCTGACCGGCGGGCGTCTCGGTATGCAACGCCGTGTCTCGCACGAAGTGAAGGTCGGCCACGTCGCCGATCGCGCTGATCGGCGAATTGGGGATGGTGGCGGCATCGAGCACGGCGGCCACACGTTCGCCGTCATGCTGCGCGATGACTTCACCGATCAGGCGGTGCAGCTCGTCCTGCCCGGCGCGGCGGCCTTCGTTGCTCGCGAAACGTCGTTCACCCAACGCGGCAAACATGGGTTGGGCGACGAACCGGGCCCACTGGGCGTCACTGCCGATGGCGAGATAGATGTATCCGTCGGCGGTGGCGTAGGCGTTCACCGGAAAGAACTGGCGGTGCCGGTTGCCGTTGCGTCTCAGCTCCTCGGGGGCGCTGCCCATGTCGAGCAACGGCGTGAAGGTGTGCAGCCACGACGCCGCGGCCTGGGCCATCGAGATGTCGATCATCTTGCCGCGGCCGGTTCGCTCCCGCTCGAGCATCGCCAGCAGCACCTGCGCAAAAGCTTCGTCGCCCGCCTTGAGATCGGTGATCGGAGGCCCACATTGGGTGGGCGGCCCGTCCCGCTCCCCGGTGAGATCCATGAAGCCGACCTGGGCTTGGGTGACCGGATCGTATCCGGGAACGTCGGGGTAGTCGATACCCATGGCCGAGATCGAGCACCAGATAACAGCGGGATGGATCGACTGCAGAGTCGCGTAGTCGATGCCGAGCGGCACATGGCGGGCCGGCATCGTATTTGTGCAAACCACGTCCACTGCGAGCTCCTTGATCAGCCGGTGGAGGACGGCGCGCCCCTCCGGGTCCTTCAAGTTGAGGGCGATCGCCTCCTTACCCACGTTGGGCGCCACGTAGTAGCTGTGGCGATCGTCGCCACCAACGGGCCGGCCGATGTAACGGTTGGGGTCACCGCGAGCGCGCTGTCCCGGCCGCGGTGTCGACTCGACGCGGATGACCCTCCAGCCGAGGTGCACGAAGCGCAGGGTTCCGTAGGGCATGCTCAACGCCTGCTCGAGGCTGATGACGATGGGTCGATCGTTCATCGCGTCAGAATCGGATCGGCTCGTTGTACGACCCGAAAACGTCGCGAAGAGCGCCGCAGACCTCCCCGACCGTCGCATATGCCTCGACCGCATCGACGGCTGCCGGCATGACGTTGCGGCCCTCGCCCGCCGCTGCCCGCAGCTCATCGAGCGCGGTGGCAACGGCCGCCGCATCGCGCCCGGCTCGGATTGCCCGGAGACGGTCGAGCTGGGCGTCGGCCTCCTCCCGCCGGTAGGGGTGCATCGCGACAGCCCGGTCCTCTTCCTCCTCGCGGTAGAGGTTCACGCCCACTTTCTTGACTTCGCCGGCGGCGATACGGCGTTCTCGCTCATACGCCTGGCGGTTGACTTCGGCTTGGATCCGACCTTCCGCCACAGCGGCGACGATGCCGCCCTCGGCATCGAGTTTGTTCATGAGCCGCACCATCTCGGCTTCCATCTCGTTGGTCATCGTCTCGATGAAGTAGGAGCCTGCCAGGGGGTCGACGGTGTCGGCCAGCCCCACCTCGTGAACCAGGAGCTGCATCGTGCGCAGCGAGAGTTTGGCGGCATGCTCGGTCGGGATCGTGTAGGCCTCGTCATAGCTGCAGAGCGCCATCGTCTGAGTGCCGGACAGCGCACTCGCCAGGGCGTAGTAGGCGCCGCGCATGATGTTGTTCTCGGGCTGTTCGATGGTCAGGCCGCCCCCGCCCCCGCCGGCAATCATTCGCATGTGCATCGCCTTGGGGTCCGTCACCCCGTATTGTTCCTTGAGGGTCTTGGCCCACAGCCTCCGGCCGGCCCGGAACTTGCAGACCTGCTCCCAAAGGTCGCCGAACACGTCGAAGTTGAAGGTGAGGCCCCGGGCAACCCGGTTGACGTCGAGACCGCGCTCGAGCGAGTGATCGAGGTACGCCTTGGCAATGGCCAGGCCGTAGGCCATTTCCTGGGCCGGGGTGGCTCCCGACTCGCGGATGTGATAGCCGCAAACACTGACAGGGCTGTAGCGGGGAGCGTTCTGGGCGCAGTACTCGATGGTATCGCCCACCAGCTTGATCGACGCCTCGACGGGGAAAATCCACGTGCCCCGTCCGATGAACTCCTTGAGAATGTCGTTTTGCGAGTTACCCCGTAGTGTCGCCAGGTCGTAGTTCCGCTTGCGGGCCATGGCGAAATACATGGCGAGGATCGGCACCGCCGCCCCGTTGATGGTTAGCGATACCGTGATCTCGTTCAACGGGATGTCGGCGAAGGCCTCCTCCATGTCGGCCAGAGAATCCACGGCCATGCCGACCCGGCCTACCTCACCCTCGGCCATCGGATCGTCGGAATCGAGCCCGCATTGGGTTGGCAGGTCGAACGCGACATTGAGCCCGGTGTTGCCCTGCTCGATCAGGAACAGGAACCGCTCGTGGGTCTCGGCTGCGGTCCCGAAGCCCGAGTACTGCCGCATCGTGAACGGACGGGAGCGGTACATGGACGGGTGAATACCTCGCGTGAACGGGTACTCGCCGGGGCGGCCGATCCCGGCGTCGCCACCGGAGCCGGCGACGTCTTCGGGACCGTAGACGACCTTGACCTCGAGTCCGGACTCCCATTCAACCCGGTCCGGCTCCCGGCTGCTCATCGAGGAACCTCCTGCTCGATATAGCTCACGATCTCGTCGAGGGGGCTTCCGGTGGGGAAGATGCCGCCGAATCCGAGCTGGCGCAAGGCGTCGTGATCCTGGGCCGGGATGTTGCCCCCGGCGAGCAGCAGCAAGCCGTCGACCTGAAGCTTGGCCAGTTCTTCGACCACCTTCGCCGCCAGCGGCAGATGGGCACCGGACAGCACCGACAGCCCGACAACGTCGGGATCTTCATCGGCGGCGGCTGCCGCGATGTCCGCCGGCGAGCTGCGCAGACCGGTGTAGATCACCTCCATGCCGGCGTCCATGAGCGCCCGGCACACGACCTTGACGCCGACGTCGTGGCCGTCGAGGCCCGGCTTGGCCATGAGCACCCGGATCGGGCGAGACGTCATCTCGTCAAGCCCCTGGCGATATTGAGACGGAGGATCTCCGATGTCCCCCCGCCGATGAGCGTGAAGCGAACGTCGCGCAGGTAGCGCTCGACGTCGTACTCGGCGGCGTAGCCGTAGCTGGCCATTATCCGGGCCGCCCGTTCACACACCTCGAGAGCCGATTCCGAGGCGAACAGCTTGGCCATTGCCGACTCGTCGGTGTTCTCCAGGCCGCGCTCGGCGCGCCAGGCCGCCCAATGAGTGAGTTGGCGCGCCGCCGCGAGCTTGGTGCGCATCTCCGCCAGATGAATCTGAATCGACTGGAACCGATTTATCGCCTTGCCGAACTGCACCCGCTCCTGCGAATAGGCGAGCGCATCGTCGAAGGCCGCTCCGGCGACACCCAGCGCCAGCGCCGCGGTCATCAACCGGATCTCGTCGAGGATCTCACGCAGGCTGGGAACCCCGTCACCACGCCCGCCCAGCATGGCCGTCGCCGGTGTCTGGTCGAAGAAGACCTCAGAGGTCAGAGATGCCTTGACGCCCATCTTGTCGATCGAGCGCCCCACCGTGAGGCCCGGAGCATCGCGTTCCACCAGGAAGATGCTGAGCTCCCTCTCGCCGGTGCGCGCAAAGACAGTGAACATGTCGGCCACGGGTGCCGACGTGATCCACGTCTTCTGCCCGGTGATGAGCCAGGTGTCGTCGTGCTGCGCGGCGCTTGTCGTCATCGCAAACAGGTCGCTGCCGGCGTCGGGCTCTGTCATACATATCGTGCCGACGACGTCTCCCCGCAAAGCCGGTGCCAGCAGACGCGCCCGCAGATCGCCCTCGGCGAAGCGGTGAACGAAGAAGGTGCCCATGAGCGACTGCATGCTGGCGGCGGCGGCCACGGCCAGCGAGCCCCGGGCCAGCTCCTCGACGGCCACCAGATAGGACAGCGGGTCGGCCCCGCCACCCTCGGGCTCTGGATAGCGCATCGCAAAGAACCCCAGCTTCCCAATCGCACGAAACAGGTCGGCGGGGAAGCGGGGGTTCTGATCGAGATCTCTCGCCAGGGGCCGGATGTCGTTGTCGGCGAATTCCCGGAACAGCTTGCGCACCGCCTCCTGTTCCTCGGTCAGCGCGAAGTCCATGGCTCAGCGGGAATCCCGGAGCTTGGCCGTCTCGTCCTCATCGATCTCCAGAGATGCGGCATCAATGGCGACACCGTATATGTCGCGGGCTGCCCCGATCGAGATCACTCCGTCGCGAACTTCCGCGAGAACCTTGGTGGCGGGGCGGAGACGAGGGTCGCCGTATCCGCCACCACCTCCGGCCTCTTGGACGTACAACGTGCCAAGCGGCACTTCTTCGACGAGGTCCTTGCTCGTCGTCTTGTAGACATGGCCATCGGGATAGTGGAGCTCGATCTTGTTCAGCGTCCCGTCGGTGCCGCCGGCGAGACCGAACGCTGGTTCCTCGTCGCCGTCGCCGAACGTCACTAGCTGGGTATCGTCCGACCCGATGCGATAGCGGGTTTCGACACCCAGCCCGCCGCGATGCTCCCCCGCACCCGCCGAATCGGGCAGGAACTCATGCTTGAGGAGGAGGTGAGGCGTCTGCTGCTCGAACATCTCGTAGTCCTGGTCGAGCAGTCCACCCGAAGCGTCGATCATCCCAATGTGGTCGTAGCCGTCCGTGTCGCACATAGCCCCCGAGCCGCCCTTGAGGCCCATGAACATGATGTCGACGAACGAGTCATCTTTGCGCGGATCGTCGCCGCTGGTCAGCGAGCACAGCAGGTTGTTCCAACCGGCCGTCACCCGCGTCGGGATCACCGGAGCCAGGGCGCGCATGATGGAATCTGCGTTCGGCGGGCACAGGTGGTTACCGAAGGTCGTTGCCGCCGGATACGCCGCGTTGAGGATTGTGCCCTCGGGGATGATGATGTCGATCGGTTGGATCATGCCGTGGTTGTGCGGGATATCGGGATTGACCATCTGGAGGAACGTCAACAGTGTTGCCGAGGCGCTCGAGGCGTAGATCCCGTTGACGAACGCGTTCGTCTGGGCGTCGGTGTCGGAGTAGTCGAACGTGATGTGGTCGCCCGCGACCGTGATCTTCACCCGGATGGTGTAGCTGGACCCGATGTTCTTGCCGTCG
Source organism: uncultured Acidimicrobiaceae bacterium (assembly GCA_947258635.1). Lineage (GTDB taxonomy): Bacteria > Actinomycetota > Acidimicrobiia > Spongiisociales > UBA5794 > JAHEJX01. Next base: position 1,313 of record CAMYJM010000153.1, on the reverse strand, counting down.
AAGAACACCCGGCCCTCACCCTCGTACACCCCGTCGGGAATGGCGCGGATCTCAGCCTCCATCATCTTGCGGGTCGCTTCGAAGAGGTACTCCTTGTGAACCTCAAAGCGCTCCAACCCGTACTTCTCGACCAGGGCCATCAGGCGGCGCTCCCCCACCGTGCAGGCACCGATCTCGGCCCGCATGTCTTCCTGCACGATGTCGAGCCGCACGTTGGCGAAGATGAGATCCCACACGTCGCGGCGCAGCTCGCCGCGCTCGTACACCTTCACGGCCGGGATCCGCAGCCCTTCCTGCCACACCTCGGTGGCGTTGGGGTTATAGCCGCCGCGGACGTTGCCGCCGATGTCGGCCTGGTGTCCCTTGGTGGCGGACCAGCCCACCAGATCCTCCCCAACGAAGATCGGCTTGAAGGCGGCCACATCGTTGTTCTGGTTTCCCAGAGAGAAGACATCGTTGTGGAAGAAGACATCGCCCGGATAGACGTTGCCGGCGAACTTCTCTGCGATGTGGGCGCACACCGGGCCCAGCGAGAAGCTGAGAATCGGCAGGTTCTCCGTTTGCTCCAGCATGCGGCCCTCGGCGTCGTAGAGGCCGGTGACGAAGTCCTTCGCCTCACACAGGATCGGCGAGCGAGTGGTCTTCTCCATGGAGATGCTCATCTCGTCGGTGAACGCCTTGAGCGCCCGGCCGATGATGGACACCAGGACCTTGTCGATCTCGGGTGCGTCAACCTGATTAGCCATGAATCATCCTCCGTTAGCGCTCAGCAGGCAGCTGCCGTGGTCGTCAACCCGCGCGGTGAAAGATGAGCTGACGAGAATCGTCGTGTCGACCCGTTCGATCAGTGCAGGACCCGCGATGACGTTGTTCGGCTCGAGGCGGTGCCCGTCGTAGACGGCGACGTCGGCGAAGGCGTCGATCTCGGGAACGTAGGCGCGGCGCGGGCCCTTCAGCGCCCCACCCGGGTCCTCGCCGCCCGGTTTCAAGGTCGGTAGCTCGGGCTTGTCGGTCCGTCCGATGGACCGCACCCGGACGTTGATGAGCTCGAGTTCGGTACCTTCGTCGGCCAGGTTGTAGCCGTAGAGGCGATCGTGCTCACTATGGAAGGCCTCGGCAATCGTGGTCAGGTCGCCGGCGGCGATGGCTTGGGCGGCAATGGGCACCGTCACCTCGTGGTACTGCTTCACGTAGCGCAGATCGAGATCGATCAGGTGCTCGACCCGCGTGGGATCGATGCCCTCCAAGCCGAGCTGCGTATCACCCTCGGCGGTCATCGTCGCGACCAGCTCGGCCAGGCGACCCATGTCGAG